>URKO01000182.1 GCA_900548415.1 uncultured Porphyromonas sp. | reverse complement strand
CCGAGCTTATTACCACAAAGGAAAAAGCATTCCCCGCTACATTCTCGCTAGATGAGCAGAGCCTCTTCGCTGTAGCCTACCATCATCAGAAAGTTGATACCTATAAGAAGGAAAAGACAACCAACCCAACAGAAGACACAGAACAATAACCAATAGAGTCATGAACATGCAACCGAATAACCCACAGATCGTACAGAATCGCTATGACTTCATCCTGCTCTTTGACGTCAAGGATGGCAACCCCAATGGAGATCCCGATGGTGACAACCTGCCCCGTGTAGACTCCGAGACTGGCGAGGGACTCGTCACCGACGTATGTATCAAGCGTAAGGTGCGCAACTATATACAGATGGCGACTGACCAAGGTATCTTCGTCAGAGAGAACTCCATCCTCAATGACTCCATCAATGCCGCAGTCAAAGAGGCTACAGGCAAGGATGCTAAGACGAAAAACGCTTCAGACCGGGACAAGGCTCGCGCACTCATGTGTCAGAAGTACTACGACATACGAGCTTTCGGAGCTGTCCTCTCCACGGGCAACAATGCTGGTCAGGTACGTGGTCCCATCCAGCTAACCTTTGCGCGCTCCATTGATCCAATTTTCCCCCACGAGCATACCATCACACGTATGGCCGCTACGGATGCTAACGAGCAAAAGAAGAACGAAGAGGCTGACGATAAGGGTGGCAACCGCACCATGGGGCGCAAAGCCACCGTGCCTTACGGACTATATAAGATGTATGGCTTTGTGACGCCACACTTTGCTGAGGATACAGGCTTCACGGAGGATGATTTGAAGCTCTTCTGGAAGGCACTCCAGAAGATGTTTGACCTAGATCACTCAGCAGCCCGTGGACTCATGAGCCTGCAGAAGTTGATTGTCTTCAAGCACGATTCGCCTCTGGGCAATGCGCCTGCGCACAAGCTCTTCGAGCGTGTCACCGTAGCACGGCGTGAGGGACTCGCAGGTCCCGCACGCGACTTCTCCGACTACACCGTCCAGATCAATCGCGACGGTCTCCAGGGTGTTAAGGTCGATGACATCGAGCTCGTCTAGCCCCTTTCACACAAAAGCCCCTCTCGTAGCGCACGCCACTACGGAGGGGCTTTTCCCATAAAACGACCTTCTTCCCCATGAGACGCTACAGCGACGAGGAACTACTGACCATCTCCGAGATACAGCACTACTGCTTCTGTCCACGTCAGTGGCAACTGATCACCCTAGAGCAACTATGGCACGACAACCACCTCACTGCGCTAGGGCAGATCCTCCACAAGCGTGTAGATCAGCCTGAGCTGAGTGCTCGCGTGGGAGACACGATCACGATGAGACGGGTGCCGCTCGTCTCCTACACTTTGGGGCTATACGGGCTGTCCGATGCGGTCGAGCTGACCCCGCTTCGGAATCAATGCCTGAGCCCCTTCCGACACCCTAAGTACCCAGGGGCATGGCAGGCGACTCCTGTCGAATACAAGCGTGGCAAGCCTAAGACTCACCTCGCAGACAAACTACAGCTCTGCGCTCAGGTTATAGCTCTTGAAGAGATGTACCAAGTCTCTATTCCCCACGGAGCTCTTTACTATGGAGAGACACGGCATCGCATACAGGTCGAAATGGACGACACCCTGCGGGCAGCGTGCTACGAGGTGGCGCGTAAGATGCACGAGGCCTTTGCGCAGCGCACGCCTATACCAGCGCACTACACCCGTCAGTGCCGCTCCTGCTCTCTCCTCGATGAGTGCATGCCTCGTATCGCATCACACCGTTCGGCCAAGAGCTACCTCAAGCATCACGACATACTCACCTTATGAGAAAGCTACTCAACACCCTCTACATCCTTACGCCCAATGTCTACCTGCTCAAGGACGGCACCAATGTCGTGGCGCGGGTAGATGGCGAGGAAACCTTTCGCATACCGATACACAACCTCGAGGGAATTATCACCTTCTCTTATATGGGTGCTTCGCCAGGGCTGATGCAGCTCTGCGTGCAGGAGGGTGTCAAGCTCACATTCCTCACACCCACAGGTCGCTATATAGGTTCGCTAAAGGGACCCACGAGGGGCAATGTCCTCCTGAGACGTACGCAGTACCGCATTGCTGACGATGAACCCGCCGCAGCGCACTTCGCCGCTCTATTTATCTCGGCCAAGATAGCCAACCAGCGGTCGGTGCTGAGCAGATATATGAGAGACTACCACCCGACAGAGGGCGTGGAGGCAACCTTTCAAGAAGCACTCAGCCAACTCAAGATCTTGCAGAAGAGCTTAGCCTACAAGCGAGACCGTATGACCGTTATGGGTGTAGAGGGCTTAGCAGCGCAGCAATACTTTGCTCTCTTTCACCATCTCATAAGACGACCAGAGTTCACCTTCGAGGGACGCTCCCGTCGCCCGCCTCGCGATGAGACCAATGCGTTGCTCTCGTTCTTCTACACCATCCTCGCCCACGAGGTCTCGGCAGCTCTGGAGACCGTTGGCCTAGACCCATACGTGAGTTTCCTCCATACGGACAGACCAGGCAGAGCAAGCCTTGCCCTAGACCTTATGGAGGAGCTTCGCGCCTACCTCGTGGACCGCTTCGTCCTGACCGTCATCAACAAGCGACAGGTCGCACCCTCAGACTTCATCACCCAGGGCGAAAACGGATACATCCTCAGAGACGAACCCCGCAAAGAGCTCCTAGCCGCTTGGCAGCAACGCAAGCGAGAGGAGATTATGCACCCCTTCCTCCAGGAGCGCATACCCATAGGACTGCTTCCCTATGCTCAGGCATTGCTCCTAGCCCGCTGCCTCCGAGGAGACCTCGATGACTATCCTGTCTTCCTAATCCAAAGCTGATGTACCTACTTGTCACCTACGACGTGAATACCGCCTCGCCCGACGGTGCTAAGCGCCTTCGCCAAGTGGCGAAGATATGCCAAAATTACGGCCAGCGTGTCCAAAACTCGGTCTTCGAGTGCCTCGTCTCTCCCGCCCAAAGGGTAGAGCTAGAGGCTGCGCTCACAGATACGATCAACCTATCGAACGACTCACTGCGTATCTACCACCTCGGCACCAACTACCAGTCTAAGATCACCACCATTGGCAAGACGAAAGGCGTAGACCCCGAGGGCGTGTTGCTCATATAGCACTTAGCCTCGGTCTCTCTTGCTTGTACTCCTCTGCGAATGCCGAGCGATCAGTAAAAAGGCAGACTATTCGCATAGGTTGAGATCCAAGAAGATACTGTCTCGCAGTCACCGCCAACGCACCGAATACACCCACTCGTAGTCTCCCATTCGCAGTTCATCATCGTCTAGTCCTCTATTTATGCGTACCTTTGGGCATCGCGGTCGCACCCCACACGGGGTGCGTGAATTGAAACATACCCGAGGGCTTGCGCTTTGCTTATCCACAAGTCGCACCCCACACGGGGTGCGTGAATTGAAACGAGATAATACTCAACGATATAACGATGCTGAAGAGTCGCACCCCACACGGGGTGCGTGAATTGAAACGAAAGTGCAGGTTTGCCTCGTCCTGATAATGAAGTCGCACCCCACACGGGGTGCGTGAATTGAAACACGACAACCATAGAGCGGATTATGCTGGTCAAGGGGTCGCACCCCACAC
>URKO01000181.1 GCA_900548415.1 uncultured Porphyromonas sp. | reverse complement strand
TTCAACCTCGTACGAGGGGCTAGATATGTCTGCTAGCTACCCCGTCATCCTCAGCAGTAATCGGGGAGGTCATATCACTATTGTAGAAAATGTAGACAGTAAAGCAGTCCCTTGTGGTACCAAAATCACAATCCAAGCTATATGCGATAGTGAAGCATACGAACTGACCGCACTCACGGCAAACGGCACCGACATCCTAGCTTCCAAGAGTTTTACCATAAAGACAAAAACCAAGATAGAAGCGACCTTCACACAGAAGACAGATATCGATAAGTCTCACAGAGAGACTATGCGCCTCTACCCCAATCCTGCTAGAGAGTACATTATCGTAGAGGGTACACACCCCGCTACATTAGTGACCTTATATAGTATGGAGGGTATGCGCGTCTACGAGGATGAGACCGATGCCGAGGGGACGCTTCGCATAAATCTCTCTGCTTATGCTGAGGGTACTTACCTCCTCCGCATAGCCGACCAAACACATCGTATCATAGTCCAGCACTAAGGATTAGGTAGCGACCTGTAGAGGCGGACATATTGCTTCGTCTCTTCAGGTCATCACCTTGTCATATAAAGCGATGCGACTAGCCTCATTCTAATCAATCTCGACAACATTCTAATCAATCATATATGAACTATCTACAAATCCGTTGGCGACATTTGCTTGCCCTCTCGCTCATACTACTCTGTAGTGTGAGCGCGCTCTTTGCTCGGCCTCTGAGTGAGCGTGAAGCTCGACACCTCGCCGAGCAGTTTTTCCATCAAGTTGCCTATGCACATAAGGTATCGGCTCCTGCGCAACAACCGCTCAGTCTCGTATCAGCTCCGATACGTCAGAGTGCTGGTGTAGAGCTACGCACCCTATCGGGCGACAAGGCTCGCTACTACTATATTTATAATAGAGGTAGCAATGCTGGCTTCGTCATCATCGCTGGTGATGACGAGCTGACACCCTATATAGGGTACTCCACTACGGGGCGGTTCATCGTAGAGGATATGCCCGAGCAACTAGCTGCTTTTCTCAAGGCATGCCAAGAGCGTATCGATGAGCTAGTCTCTAGTATCAGCTACCATCAGGCACTACAGCCGACACGCCCCAGTGCCACCGAGCCGACACATATTGATCCTCTATTAGGAAACATACAGTGGAATCAGAGTGCCCCGTGGAATGATCAGACACCCGTCGTAGGTGGTGAGCATACACCCGTAGGTTGCGTTGCAACAGCCTATACACAGGTGATGCGCTACCATCAGTGGCCTACACAAGGCGAGGGTACCTTCTCCTATAAAGAAGAAAGAAGTGACCGCCAGCATAGTGTAGACTACGGGTCTACTACGTATGACTGGGCGAATATGCCTGAGCGGTATGACGACCCATCACGAGCTACCGAAGAAGAGACCAAAGCACTCTCTACGCTTGCTTACCATGCAGGTGTCGCTGTCGAGATGATGTACGCACCCAGTGGTAGTGGCTCCTATACGCCCCTTGTAGCACGAGCTTTGGCAGATCACTTCCGCTACGACAAGCGCGTGAGCTTCAAGAGCCGTGCGAACTATACGCAGGCTACCTGGGAGCAGCTACTACGTAATGAGCTGATTGCCGCTCGCCCTATCGTCTATAGTGGTTCGGGCAGTGGCGGTGGTCACGCCTTTGTCTGTGATGGGTATGATGCGGAGGGACTCTTTCATATCAATTGGGGCTGGGGAGGCATGAGCGATGGCTACTTCAACCTCAACTACCTCGTCCCTTCAGACCTAGGCATCGGTGGTGGTGCCGGTGGTGGTTTTAGCCTAGGGCAGGGAGCGGTCATCGGGATTAAGCCTGATCGTACGGGCACCTCGCAGCGGACGGTGTCTTCCGTAGTTACCACTTGGCGCTTCAGTATGCGCTTTGACGAAGGCACACTAGACGCCACTGCAGACTACGAAGTATATCTCGCAGATGATGCGACACTTTATGATGACCTCATTACCTATGGTGTCACACGCCTAGGCTCTGCCGATACGATTTACCTAGATCAGTATGCACGCAACGCTCATCTCGGGGGCCTCTATCAATCAGTTTCTATTGAAGGACAAAAGCTCCAACTCAGTAACTATATAAACGAGGGCACGTGGGACTTCTTCCTCGCCTATCGAGCTAAAAAAGGCGCTACTGGGGATACAGTGTGGAGACCTTGTGGGCTGCATGAGCGTGCTAAGGATCGGTATCGTCGCACCTTTACCATCTCACGAGAGGGCGATGGTTCCTATACAGTTACCGAAGATGCTAGCTCCAATCAATCTAAGCTAGAGTTCGTCGCAGGATCTGATCAGAACCGTATCGTAGGCTATGAGAAGAGTCAAGTCTCCCTCCAGCTACGGAATACAGGACGCTTTGAGTTCTTTGAGCAGTTATACCTCTTCGCAAGAAAGGCGGGCGAAAATCAGTTTCAACCGCTCCTCAATATCCTACCAGCCATTGAGGCTGGAGGTCAGAAGCGTGTAACCTTTGACATAGATCGCTTCCCCTATGGTTCAGGAGATGTAGAGCTAGAGATGGGCTATTTCGTGGGAGGGCGCTTTACCTCTGTTTGGTCTAATACGGTATCTATCCAGCCAGCGACCGAGGTACGCACGGCTTACACCCTCTCATCGGATCAGCCCGTCACAGCTAACCTATCTACTGGAGCCTTCTCGCAGATACGCATACGCAATGTCGGGACGATGGATCCTCATTTCCCAGATCGTGCCTTCTTCATCTACCGCTGGGAGCTTAGTAAGGGAGACAAGAAGACTGCGACTAGGTGGTCGCAGACAGACTTTATCCACGCAGGAGATGAAGTCTCCTTCACGCCCAATCTAAAGGACGAACTCCGTGATATAGATGCTAAGGTTGGTGATGTGATCACACTCTCAGCAACCTTTGTAGTGCTTTACGAGGAGAACGGTAAAAGCAAGCTTTACAGCTACATTACTATGCTAGAGCAAGGCTCACTCGCAGTCACCTGTACGAAAGACCTCATTGTTGGCAACGGCGTCATCACGATGACCACGGCGAAACCTGTCGGAGAGAGCATCAAGCTTTATTACGAAGCAGATGGAGATGTCTCTATAGAGGGAGCAGAGGGCACCCCTAGACCAAGCGATTTTGTAGACTACAAACTCACCAATCAGCAAGTGACTATGCGTGGAGATATCACAGCATTGTATTGCATGGAAAATAGATTGACTGATATAGATGTTTCCCAATGTAGCTCTTTAAGAGTTCTTCTCTGCCTTCTCAACGAGATCAAAGGGGAGTCAATGTTACAACTAGTCAATAGCTTGCCTGATCGCACAGGGCTAGAGAATGGTCTCTTCGTTGTTTACTCAGACGGTTCTTACGGGTCAGACGGCAATGTGTGTCTGAATAGTGATGTCGCCATAGCTAGGGCTAAGAATTGGGAAGTAGCTTTGGCAACAGTGGAAAACGGAAAGCTAAAACTATACCGCTACGATGGCGAGGACCCGACAAAGACCTTTGCCGTAACGCTCACAAAGAAAGGCGAAGGAACGCTCACAGCCACTGGCGCTGACGATCTCAACGCAGTCCCCTATGGTACGGAGCTCACGATCGAAGCAACACCAGCCGAGGGCT
>URKO01000180.1 GCA_900548415.1 uncultured Porphyromonas sp. | reverse complement strand
GTGCTCTACTACTCGGCGATCTTCCCCTTCCAGAAGTTTGCTACTGAGATGCTTGTGAGCAACGTAGGCTTTGAGCAAGATGTAGCTGCTAAGATCTTTAGTCTCTTCCCCGTAGGAGCTATGGTGATAACCCCAATCTTGGGCTTCTACCTAGATGCTCGTGGCAAGGGTGCGACGATGCTGATGATCGGAGCTATCTTGATGATCGTCTGCCATGGTACGTTTGCTTTCTTCCCATTTAGCACGGTCTCTCACGGGCTAGCAACCACAATTGCCGTCGCAGCCATCGTAGTACTAGGTATCTCCTTCTCGCTAGTTCCTGCAGCGCTATGGCCTTCCGTACCTAAGATTATCCCTGGTAAGGTGCTAGGCTCTGCTTACTCTGCTATCTTCTGGATTCAGAATATCGGTCTGATGGCTGTGCCTATGCTCATTGGCGCCATCCTCGATGCTAACAATCAGAACGTAGCTCCTGGACAGCCTAAGGACTACTTCCAGGCTATGCTTGTCTTTACCGCATTTGGTGTTGTAGCTCTCATCACGGCTATACTCCTTAAGGCAGCTGACAAGAAGAAGGGCTACGGCCTTGAGTTGCCGAACATTAAGAAGTAACTTATCCGTCGGGGGAAGGGGTTCTTTTGGTGTGTGGCATCGCACCTTTTAGGGCAGACTTAACTGGGTGATGTAGGCTACTCGCAAAAATCTTCGTACATTTGTGCCGAGAGAGCTAGCTATACGTGATAGCACACTCCAAAAGAACTACCATTCCACCGAAGAAATAAGATAACTCGCTATATGGAAATCAAGAAATCACCCCACGCAGACCTAAGAAGGACGATACCCTTATCGTTGGCTATGGGATTTGTCTTAGCTCTAGGTATCCTTTATACCGCTCTAGAGTGGACCTCTACAAAGGACGATAGTACAGACGATATGACTGCACTCAATATCGCCGACATCGATGATGCGCTCATCATCAACGAGCAGCAACAAGAGCAGCCCGAGCCCGAACCAGAGGCTCCACAGGAGGTCGTAGAGGTAGCACTACCTGAGGAGTTTAAGGTAGTGGACGATAGCAAGGAGGTTGCTAAGATTTCAATTGTCTCTGTAGACCAGGATCGTGAGCTACCACCGCCACCCGTTATCGTACAGCCTGTACAGACTATCGAGGAGCCTGAGGATCAGATCTTCGAGATCGTTGAGAATCCCGCTGTACCCCCCATGGGTGATATACCCTCAATGCTTAAGTGGATCGCTAATCATATCGAGTACCCACAGAGTGCTCTAGACAACAACATCCAGGGTAAGGTCGTGCTCCGCTTCGTCGTGGAGAAGGACGGATCTATCGGAGATGTGATTGTAGCACGCAAGGTAGACCCCGCACTAGACAAAGAGGCTATCCGTGTGCTTAAGTCTATGCCTAAGTGGACGCCAGGTAAGCAGCGTGGTAAGCCTGTACGCTCTTACTTTACGCTACCTGTTGCCTTCGTGCTAGGCTAATGCAAAAGGCGTGACCTCCTTTCTGTAATAACACAATGCGCTATCGGATGATATAGGTGTCTCCCTACGTTGTTGACCCAACTTGCTACCAAGTAGCTCTGGTAGGTAGATGGCTATATCACCCATTAGCATCGTATCACAGGAAGTCTCTACACCTCATACTAACCAAGGAATGTCTCACACAGTAGAAGCCAAAGATCTGGGGGCTTATCGTCAGATAGTGCAGGATACACTGCAGCGTCTGAAGCTAGATAAGCGCACACCTCAAGCTCTCTACGCTCCGATACGATACACGTTGGAGCAAGAGGGAGCTAAGCGTGTGCGTCCAGTCCTGGCTCTCTTGATGCAGGCGTACTTACGTCCCGAGGCCCCCTTGGTAGCATCGCCTATAGTAGCCCTAGAGGTCTTTCACAACTTTACGCTACTACATGACGATGTGATGGACAATTCTCCCGTACGGCGCGGCAAGCCCTCGGTCTATGCTAAGTATGGACTGACACCTGCCATCCTCTCGGGAGATGCTATGCTCATTCTAGCTTATCAGATGCTTACAGAGGGTGTCTCTGCTGAGATGTTCCTTGATCTGATACAAGACTTCAATAAGATGGCTACGCTCATCATGGAGGGTCAGCAACTAGACCTGGAGTATGAGCAGCTAGACTATGTCTCTAAGGAGCAATACCTAGAGATGATCGGCTACAAGACAGCGATCTTGATAGCCACGGCAACGCGCTTTGGAGCTATCCTCTCGAAGGGGAGTGCTGCAGAGCTCGAGTCCTCTTATGCTTTTGGGTGGAACCTCGGGTTAGCCTTTCAGCTTCAAGATGACTACTTAGATCTATACGGAGATAGTGAGACCTTTGGCAAGCCTCTCGGAGGGGATATCCTAGAGGGCAAGAAGACTATCCTCCATACACTCGCCTATGCCACTGCTTCTCAAGCTCAGCAACAGCTACTCACAGAGGCGATGCGGAGATCTAACGAGCAGGCTGAAGAGAAGATCTCAGCTGTCAAGGCTCTATATGACGAGATGGACGTAGCTACACAAGTGCAGGCACTCGTGCGAGACTACTTAGCAGAGGCGCAGAGTGCGCTGAAGGCTTTGGAGTCAGCTTGTGGTAGAGAGGCTACGCAGTTGCGCGCTTTTGTAACCAAAATAGCGGAGCGCAATACTTAAACGCTCAGTCCTTAGCGAAGGACTGGCAACTTTGTAGCGAAAGGGAGAGCTTCCCTTTGGTTAGATCGAAGAGGTAGGACAGAGATATGCTGATAGATACCCACACACATATATATGGTGTCGAGTATGACGCAGATAGAGAGGCTGTCATCTCAGCAGCCCGTCAGGCGGGGGTAGGCTATATGGTTATGCCCAATGTAGATCTCACGTCACTTCCTCTACTAGTCGAGACTCACCGCAGCTATTCTGATCGTACAGCGATGGCGCTAGGGCTGCACCCCACCTCGGTGGAGGCAGATTACGCCGAGCAGCTACGTCAGCTACGCCAATACATAGCTCAGTCTAGTGAGGCAATAGTAGCGATAGGGGAGATCGGACTAGACTTCTATTGGGATCGTACCTACGCCGACGAGCAGCAGAAAGCTCTCATCGAGCAGGTCGGATGGGCTACAGAGCTAGACCTACCGGTGATACTGCATGTACGATCAGCACTGGACGAGACGATCGACCTCCTGACCTCTCACTTCGCTCCCGAGCAGCTTCGAGGAGTCTTTCACTGCTTCGAAGGCGAGGAGACACAGCTACAGCGCATATTGGATCACTTGCCACTGATGATGATAGGGGTCAATGGCAATGTAACCTATAAGCGGTCTCGCACCGCTCGACTACTGTCTCAGATACCTCTAGACAAGATGCTTCTAGAGACAGACGCACCCTATTTGGCTCCTATTCCCCAGCGGGGGAAGCGCAATGAGCCAGCATATTTAGTTCATACAGCTAGCTATGTCGCAGATCAGATAGGCATCTCGCTAGAGAGCTTGGCAGAGCATACGACAAGCAATGCTATACGGCTCTTTTCGTTAGACTTAGTCGGCTAGCCGACGATCGTAACAGATCACAAAGCCTCCCGAATTAGGTTGTGAAAAGTGAGGTCGACGGTCTAGATGCGTGCTAAGTCGCCAAATTTCTTT
>URKO01000179.1 GCA_900548415.1 uncultured Porphyromonas sp. | reverse complement strand
TCATGGCTGATAGTTCATCGTTTGTTTCACTCTTCTGAGCTGTCTTGTTGCAGCTAGCAAAAGAACAGACCATTGCAACCACTGCGAGGAGTGAGAGAATTGATTTCTTCATTGTAAGTTGTATTTAGGATATTTGTTTGCGATGTATCGTGCGGACTATTTCTATTTGTCCGTTGGAGTAGCTAGGGGAATAGGCTCGCCCTTGATCACCTCTAGTAGCTCGATCTCAAAGATCAGCGTAGCATAAGGCGGGATCATACCGCCTGCTCCACGCTCACCGTACGCAAGACGTGCGGGGATGTAGAGCTTAGCCTTGCTGCCCTCAGGGAGTAAGCATAGACCCTCGGTCCAGCCTGGGATTACTTGCAGGAGTCCAAACTTGGTAGGCTCGCCACGATCTACGGAGCTGTCGAACTTAGTGCCGTCGATGAGCGTACCCGTGTAGTGTACACGGACTGTGTCCTCGACCGTAGGACGAGGTCCCTTGCCCTCCTTGATGATCTCATACTGTAGTCCACTCTGGGTCGTCTTGACCTCGGGACGCTTCCCATTGCTCTCGAGGAAGGCCTCGTTCTTCTCCTTTGTCTCCTGCATCTGCTGCTCTTGGAGCTGCTGGAAGTACTTGGAGAGAAAAGCTTGCGCCTCCTCATTGGTCATAACGGTAGGTTGCTCTAGAAGAGCAGCCGAAAAGCCCGCTAGGAGTAACTCCTTATTCACTGGATCGCCAGGCATCTGGGAGAGATTCTGCGCAAAGCCGATACCATTAGCGACGCCTAGCGCATAGGCTGCTGTATCAGCCGATGTGATGAGACGTGGAGGCTCTGCAGCCGTGAGTACGCCTACGCCTACAAGCAGCGTCAGCGCAAGAGTTAAAATGCGATGTGTCATAGCTGTAATGTGTCTATACGATGTCTAGTAGCTCGATCTCGAAGATCAGCGTCATATTGGGTCTGATCACGTCACCAGCACCACGGCTACCGTAGGCTAGCTCAGCGGGGATCACGACGCGCCACTTGCTGCCCACGGGCATCAGCTGTAGGATCTCCGTCCAGCCTGGGATGACCGCATTGAGCGGGAACTCAGCCGGCTCACCACGCTCTACGGAGCTGTCGAAGACAACGCCATTGATGAGTGTGCCGTGGTAGTGTACGCGCACCTTGTCTGTAGCCTTAGGCTTAGCGCCCTTGCCCTCCTTGATGATCTCGTATTGTAGTCCACTGGGGAGCGTCACGACACCACTCTTGTGGCGCATGATCTCTTGGTACTCCTTGCCAGCAGCAGCGTTGAGCTCTGCTTCCTCCTGTTGCAAGCGCGTGAATAGCTGGTTGATCACCTCACGAGCTCGTTCGGTGGTCATCTGAGGCTCACGCTCAGCGAGAGCGTCCTGGAGACCTGCGATAAAGTCTTCAGAGGTGATCGCCTTGATTCCGGATGCTTTGAAGTTCTGACCGATGCTTAGGCCTAGTGCGTAGCTTACTTCGTCTTGTGGCATGGGGATATTCTATCTTTAGTTGAAAAATACTTCTGCAAAGGTAGCAATTCTTCACGAGATGAGACTGTTGTATAAAGGCGAATCGCTGTGTTGCTTTCGGGATTCGGCTTCGGTCACATACGGAGGTATGCTCCCTTCAGACCTCACCCTCAGCGCCTTGCGCTTCATCCTTTCTGCAAAGTCAGGACAATCTTGCTTGCAAGATTGTGAGACTGTTGACTTTTGCAACAATCTCGAGATGAGCATTCTAATGACTAGCGGAGAGTGACTCCCTCAGGCGAGATACGATCTCGTCGAGCGGACACTCCTGCTGCGTGCCGAGGGTCATATCCTTGATCGAGACCTTGCCGTCGCTCAGCTCTTGACTCCCCGCGATGATGACGTAGCGACAGCCTCTGCTGTTGGCATAGGAGAGCTGTTTCTTCATCTTGTCCGCTGAGGGGTAGACCTCCGTCGGGAGTCCCGCCTGGCGTAGCTGGTGCGCTGTGGGGAGTAGTTTCTGCAGCTCCTCCTCGCCAAAGTTGACGATGAAGATGCGCTCTTCGGGAGCCATCGCGGTCTCAAACTTACCCAGCGAAAGCATGATGTCGTAGATACGCTCTGCGCCAAAGGAGACGCCCACGCCTGAGACACCATCCAGCCCAAAGATACCCGTCAGATTGTCGTAACGCCCGCCACCGGAGATAGATCCCATCGGCGCATCGAGCGACTTAACCTCTAGGATAGCGCCTGTGTAGTAGTCCAGACCACGTGCCAGCGAAGGCGAGAAGGTTAGCTCCGTCATCA
Source organism: uncultured Porphyromonas sp. (assembly GCA_900548415.1). Lineage (GTDB taxonomy): Bacteria > Bacteroidota > Bacteroidia > Bacteroidales > Porphyromonadaceae > Porphyromonas > Porphyromonas vaginalis. The sequence goes on along the minus strand of URKO01000179.1, from coordinate 1,374 downwards.
GGTCGCTCGTGTCGACATGATCCAGGACGTACTCGAGCTCTTCCAGCCCCTTGAGCCCTATTTCAGAGTCAGCGAGCAGCTGTCGGAGCGTTGTCACCTTATCCCGATTGCTCCCCTCTAGCGTCAGCACCTTGCGAACGGGCTCTAGCAAGTCGGGATCAAAGCCACTCTCGACGAGATCCGCCAAGACAGCCTCCGCAGAGGTCTTGTCTAGCTTGTCCATACAGATGGTCAACTGCGCTAGCCGGTCAGGAGCCTTGATCACCTCAGCAATCCCCGCCAGTATCTTGCGGTTGTTGAGTAGTAGTGTGGTACGCAGGTCAAGCCGACGGAAGACTTCGTCGATCATATAGACAAAGTCCACCTCTGGCATCAGCGAGTCGGTACCGATGACATCGGCATCGCACTGGTAAAACTCGCGATAGCGACCCTTCTGCGGTCTGTCGGCACGCCATACGGGTTGCATCTGGTAGCGCTTGAAGGGGAAGGTCAGTTCGTTGCGGTGCATCACCACATAGCGAGCGAAGGGCACGGTCAGATCGTAGCGTAGCCCACGATCACAAAGGCGAGCCGCCAACGCTGCGGGAGACTCCTCAGCAAAGGTCTCAGCATCAATCCCCGCCTTATAGTCGCCCGAGTTGAGGATCTTAAAGAGTAGTCGGTCTCCCTCTACACCATACTTGCCCGTGAGCGTAGTCAGCTGCTCCATAGCGGGCGTCTCGATCTGCTCGAAGCCGTAGAGCGCGAAGACAGAGCGTATCGTCTCAAATATATAGTTGCGTCGGCGCATCTCCTCAGCACCGAAGTCTCTTGTTCCCTTAGGTATCGAAGGTTTACTCATAGCGTTTAGCCGTTGCGATTCGTTTGTATAGCGTTTGTGTCACGGGGTAGTCATTGCGCTCATCAGCTGGATAGTGCGTCTCCTCAAGCTTGGACCACTCCGCTAGGTTGATCTCTGGGAAATGTGTGTCAGCATCTGGCACGACTGTGTCGACCATTGTCAGGTTCAGGTGTGTAGCGTAGGGTAGGCCACTCTGGTAGAGCATCCCGCCCCCCATGATGTAGACGCGCTCGTAGCCCGCCTGCTGGCAATGCTGTAGTGCCTGCTCTAGCGTGGAGGTGACATAGTGTGTCTCGGCATCGCCCTCGGTCAAGGTGCGAGAGACCACGATGTTGTAGCGGTTGGGCAGTGGACGAGCTCCGATGGAGTCCCAAGTGTGTCGCCCCATGATGACCGCGTGTCCCGTCGTAGCCGCCTTCAATCGGCGCAAATCATCACTCAGACGCCACGGCATAGTGCCATCACGCCCTATCGCACGGTCACGCGCCGTCGCCACTATAATCCATATCTCCATACTCAGACAAACTAATTTG
>URKO01000178.1 GCA_900548415.1 uncultured Porphyromonas sp. | reverse complement strand
GAGGGGCAATAGTACCCCTCCCCTGTCAGTGTAAACTGTTCTGACTCCATTGACCGTATCCCTCACCGGTTGCACCCCTGCAGAGCCGGCTACGTTTCAGGTCAACGAACAAAGGTATCTGTTTTTTTCTTCTACTTCGCCCACCATTTTGACCTATACTTCAGTACGAAAATGGCTATTAGGCTGTTTTACCCACCATTTTGACCTATACGCCGAGTTTCATAGGTGAGAAACTAGAGTTTCATACGGAAGAAACTGGAGATTGGTCGAATAAAAAAGGAGTTGCCGCACATACGACAACCCCTTGGTAGGTGTTAGTGGATCAATGTATTAGTCGACGAAGCTTTTACTGGAGATCTGTGCTGTAGATCGAGTCGGGATAGGTTGCCTCGACGAAGAAAAGCGCACGAGCTGGTGCTGCTGAGCCAGCTAGCGTGCGGTCTTCAGACAGGATCAGCTCTGCGATAGAGTCTGGCGTGCGCTGTCCGTAGCCCACCTCGAGGAGCGTCCCCACCATCGTGCGCACCATGCCGTGGAGGAAGCGATTGGCACACACCTCGTAGCGCATCGCATCCCAGAGACCAGGCATCTCAACCTGCTCCCAATGCGCTGTATAGACGGTACAGCGATTGTGCTTCGTCTGCGTGTGCAGCTTGCTAAAGGAGGTGAAGTCGTGCTCACCGATGAAGTGGCGACAAGCTTCGTTCATCAGCTCTATATCAGGGAGCGTGCGTCGCTCCCAGAAGTAGTCGCCCCAGAAGGGGTTGCTACAAGCCGAGATGTAGTAGTGATACCTTCGTGAGGTAGCGTCAAAGCGGGCGTGAGCCGTCGGGATGACCGGCGTGATAGAGCGAACGGATATACCTCCACGCAGTATGCCACACAAGCCTCTCTGTATCTGTGCTAGCGGCGGATGCGGGATCGGAAGGTCGGCATGCGCCATCATACTGTAAGCGTGTACCCCAGCGTCTGTGCGCCCTGCGCCTGTGACTGGTATCGGCTGGCGAAAGAGTATAGAGAGGGCACGCTCTAGCTCAGACTGCACCGAGACACCACGAGGCTGTACCTGCCAGCCACAGTAGTTGGTGCCGTCGTAAGCGACCTCGAGGAATACACGCTGTACAGGAGCCTCCATGGCTTCAAGGATAAGTAGCTATCGAGACTTAGAGGCCGCACTACGCTTAGGCTCAGCCTTCTTGGCAGTGCTGGTAGTCTTCTTGGTCGTAGTCTTCTTCTTAGCCGTACTAGTGGCCTTCTTAGCTGTTGTGCGTCCCTTCTTCGGGGTCTCTTTGTCTTGCTCCGCAATGATAGCGACTATCTCAGCGTATGTCAGCTTCGAGGGTTCAGCTTTCTGCTCCTTGGTGAGCTTATAGTTCTTCTTGCCCACCTTGATGTAAGCGCCCCAGCGTCCGTCACGGATCGAAATGTCGGGATCCTCGGGGAAGGTCTTAAGCAGACTGGCTGCATCCTTATGACGTTTCTCCTCGATGAGCTCAATTGCCTCCTGAAGGGTTATCTCCTCGGGTGTCAGACCGCTACTCTTGGGGATTGAAGTAAAGGCACCTTTGTGCCGTAGGTAAGGGCCAAAGCGCCCCACGGCAGCAACCACTTCACCACCCTCAAACTCACCGACCGTGCGAGGCAGGTCAAAGAGCTTCAGTGCCTCCTCTAGCGTGATGGTCTCTATGAGCAGATTGCTCGGGATACTGGCAAAGCGAGGTTTGAGACGCTCCCGCTCCGCCTCGGAGAGAGAGTTGTCGGGTGTCTCTCCGATCTGCACCATCGGGCCGTAGCGTCCGATGCGAGCGATGACTGGCTTGCCACTGACAGGATCGGTGCCGAGCAGTCGCTCGCCTGTATAGCGCTTGGCTCCAGACTGGCTCTGCTCCTCGATCATCGGGTGGAACTTATCGTAAAACGTGCCGATCAAATCTTGCCACTGAGCCTCACCCTCGGCAACTTTGTCAAAGTGCTCCTCGACGTCTGCCGTAAAGTTGTAGTCGACAACACGGGAGAAGTTTTCCATCAGGAAGTCGGTCACGACCATTCCCATATCGGTGGGTACGAGCCGTCCGCGATCGCTGCCGTAGCGCTCCTTCTGCTTGTGCGACTTGATCGTTGTATTTCCAGTGCTGTGCTGCCAGCTGAGGTATAGCACATCGCGACTCTCGCCTTGGCTCTCGCCACGACGCACATACTCTCTGTTTTGGATCGTCTGGATCGTCGGAGCATAAGTAGATGGACGACCGATGCCTAGCTCCTCCATCTTGCGAACGAGGGATGCCTCGGTGTAGCGTGGCTTCGGCTTGGTAAAAGATTGCCGGCCCTCTATCTCTCGTAGCTGTAGCAGGTCTCCGGCCTTCAGCTTGGGAAGCTCATTGCTGCTGGTATCCTCCTCGTCATCACGGCTCTCTGTGTAAGCACTGATGAAGCCATCGAAGACAATCACCTCGCCACGAGCCTCTAGACGAACGGGGTCAGCACCCTGCGAAGCGATCTGCGCTATCGTTCGCTCGATGCGAGCGTCGGCCATCTGACTAGCGAGTGTGCGCTTGCGTATGAGGTCGTAGAGTGCTTGCTCCTGCTTGGTACCCTGTATCGTAGCGTTGCGCAGATAGGTGGGGCGAATAGCTTCGTGCGCCTCCTGCGCCCCTTTGCTCTTAACGTGGTAGCGTCGGCGCTGATAGTAGTCAGCACCCCACTGCTCTAGGATCACCGTCTCGGCATCGTGGAGTGCGAGGCTAGAGAGATTGACCGAGTCAGTACGCATATAGGTGATGAGACCTCGCTCGTAGAGTGCTTGCGCTACACGCATCGTATTAGAGACGCTCATACCGAGCTTGCGAGAAGCCTCCTGCTGGAGCGTACTGGTGGTAAAAGGTGCCGACGGAGAGCGACGTCCAGGCTTCTGCTCCACCTGCTGCACAGCAAAAGCGGACTGACTATCGATAGCTCGCTGCATAAGCTGGCGAGCAGCCTCCTCTGATGGGAGGTTGTCAGGGAGTGTCGCAGAGAAAGTGTCTCCCCCCTTGGTCTCTAGGCGTGTCGTGATGGCAAAAGAGGTCTCTGGCTGGAAGGCTAGTATCTCGCGCTCCCGCTCTACGATGAGACGCACAGCAACGCTCTGCACACGTCCAGCCGAGAGCGAGGGGCCGACACGTCGCCAGAGGACTGGCGAGAGCTCAAAGCCCACGATACGATCTAGGACACGACGCGCCTGTTGCGCATCGACGAGGTTTTCGTTGATCGAGCGTGGATTCTGTATGGCATGCTGTATGGCACTCTTGGTGATCTCGTGGAATGCGATACGATGTGTCTCCTTATCCTTGAGGTCTAGCACCTGATAGAGGTGCCATGCGATTGCCTCTCCCTCGCGATCCTCATCGGATGCGAGCCATACGATGTCACTCGCCTTGGCCGCCTTGCGCAGGTCTGAGACAAGACGCTGCTTGTCTGCGGGGATCTCATAGATGGGTGCGAAGTGATGCTCCACATCTACACTAAAGCTACTCGGCTTGAGGTCACGTATGTGTCCATAGCTCGAGAGCACTTTGTAGTCAGCACCGAGGAATTTGCCAATTGTTTTCGCCTTTGCGGGGGACTCTACTATTACTAAGTTCGTCTGCTTTGCCATAATCTCACGCTGTCAGAGACTCTTGCCATGAGACTGTTGCATA
>URKO01000177.1 GCA_900548415.1 uncultured Porphyromonas sp. | reverse complement strand
GGAGGCGGGACTTCTTGGATCGGTGAGCTTGCGGACGCAGTTTGACCAGAGAGGCTTTGTCGATGGGATGCCCTCGCTCTTCCTACAGTACACCAAGGCTGGTGTCTCGCTATACAACACGCTACGTGGTGGCGGGGGACGCTACACTACGCTGTATGAACGACAAAACAAGTACCAGGGCGAAGCCTCTAGTCTCGTCACCACGATGAGTGACAGCAAGAGGAGAGAGTATGCCGTGCAGGACAACTTCGGCGTTAAGTATCAGATCAATAAGCAGCACACGCTGGGCGTCTTTGGCGGTGTGATGTACGACCGTCCCAAAGAGGAGACGCTTCTAGAGGATGGCGCAGGGCAAACGCTCTTGACACAAGGGTACGACCAGCGCATTCTGAATCTCAATGGCGGTGTGAGCTATGCCGCACGGCTGGCCGTATGCGAGGGACTGAGCATCGCCTCTACAGTGAGCTATAGCCACTCGCAGAGCGACGGATCGGCTTACTACTCGACCAATGAGGGGGAGCTGGCAGAGAGCAAGAGCAGGACGCACTACCTGACCTTTCACCCAAGAGCTACACTGGTCTTTGCGGGAGGCAATCAGCTCACAGGTGGGCTCTCTTATAACTATGGGCTGGACGACAACGATGCGGGCGGGGTGAGTAGTGGCACGTTGCCTCAGATCATTCATCGGCAGTTCGCTATCTTAGGCTTTGACCTATCGCCTTATCTAGAGTACAGCAAGATGCTGACCCAGCGGCTCTACCTACAGGCGGGCTTGCGCTACCAGACGACGGTGATACATTACCGAGACCTACTCAATGCGCAGAACGACTACACTGTGCCAAATCGGGGGCTTTATCCTAACCTGCTCCTGCAGTACATGCTTAACCCCGCGAAAGCTTCGGGAATAGGCGTGGCATACCGACACTTCTTCTCGCTACCCAACTACGGTTACTATTCGCCTGTGGCGACTTACCTGACGAAGAATCTCTACAGCATCGGTAATCAGCGACTTAAGCAGGAAACCTTTGACGAGGCGGAGGTCAACTACTTCCTCAACCGTGACTGGCAGTTCACCTATCGGGTGCGCTACGGTCGCAACATCATTCAGATCATGACGTATAAGGATGAGACAGCTCCCGACCTTTACTATACGCAGCCCAGTAATGTGGGGAGTCGCTGGAGCCACTACGCTTCGGGGACGTTCAATAAGAGCCTCTACCCCTTCTGGCGAACGAACAATATCCTCTACCTGCGCTATGATCAAGAGCAAATGCCTGGGCGGTCGGTACAAAGCTTCTCGGTGGGTGGCACCTCAACGCATCAGTTTACTATCACCAAGATGGTTGGTCTGAGCGTAGCCTTCAGCGGTGAGACAGCTCGTCAGCAACTCGGCTACACCCTCGGCGGTCGCTATGGGCTGGACTTAGGTTGCTATGCCTCACTGCTGCATGATCAGCTGCAGCTCAGTCTCTCGCTGAGCAATCTCCTCCACAGTCGGGATCGGATCACGATGAGGATGGGTGATACGACCGAGCAGCTTCGTCTCAAACTCTCGCCACGTCGGCGACTGGTGCTGACCATCTCGTATGCCTTCTCGGCTGGTGACCAAGTTAAGCCCGTACGCACCGAAAGCGCAGCGACGCTCTCACTCGAGCGACCCGTCTTGTAGTGGCACTGTTCGTCGGCTCGTCCCTGGAGCGGGCTACACGTTGGATCGTTACTCGTGAGATTTGAAGAGCTGTGGACGGGGGAGTGGGGTAGAGCTTTGGGGGCTATTTTGTATCTTTGCCTATCATAATTACTGCCGATTCCTATTCTACTTAATCCATAATGAAAAAGGTACGACTACATCGCGAGGGGGTGGGACTCCTCGTCTCTTTCTTCCTCATACTGACGTTGGCTTGCTGGGCAACCTTTGTCTTTGTCCCCTTTAAGGGGGTATTTATCTTGACCCTACTGGTGTCGCTCACGGTGATGGGGCTAGCACTAAACTTCTTTCGCTTCCCCAGGCGTAGCAATAGCGAGGCGGCCAATAGACGTCTCATCGTAGCGCCAGCCGATGGCAAGGTGGTGGTCATGGAGGAGGTCGAGGAGCCTGAGCTGCTGGGACGCCGCTGTCTCAAGCTCTCGATCTTTATGTCGCTCTACAATGTACATGCTAACTGGGTCGCCTGCAATGGTACGATCACTCATGTGGAGCATCAGAGCGGTGCCTACTACAAGGCTTTTCTCCCTAAGAGTAGTGTGCTCAATGAGCGGTCGGCGGTGATCATCCGTACAGATGGTGGCCATGAGGTGCTAGAGCGTCAGATCGCTGGGGCTGTGGCTCGTCGTATCGTCACTTACCCGAAGGTGGGTGACGAGGTGACGGTCGAGGACTTCCTCGGCTTCATCAAGTTTGGCTCACGCATCGACCTTTACCTGCCACTGGGTACGGAGATAGCGATCAAGATAGGCGACGAAGTGGTGGGCGGTGAGACCACGCTGGGCTATCTGCCTCAGTAGGCACGCTTCTTGCTGTATGATGATCAAAACAACGCTGTGATGAAGATAAGACAATTTATCCCCAATCTCCTAACGCTGTGCAATATCCTCTCGGGTGCGGCAGCTATCATCTCGATCCTATACTATAAGGAGTACCAGATGGGTGCCATCTGGATTGCTGTGGGTGCTTTCTTTGACCTGCTCGATGGTATGGTAGCGCGTCTCCTGCATGCGACCTCTTCGATAGGTGCTGACCTGGACTCGCTCTCAGATGTGGTGACCTTTGGCCTAGCCCCTGCACTCCTAGCTCTCTGCACGATGGAGGGGAGACTCTTGGCGAGTGGCTATGAGGAGTCTACGGCTCTGATGATGTCGCTACCTTTTCTTCTGATCTTACCTTTTGCAGCCTACCGCTTGGCACTCTTTAATAATGATACGGGGTCGAGCAACTACTTCCGTGGGCTACCAGTGCCCGCCTCTGCGCTCTTGTGGATCGGCATCTCGCTCTCCACTTGCGCCTGTGCGGTGGATACCCTTTCGCTAGTGACTAGCTACGGATTGCTCCTTCTCTCCTGTATCCTGATGGTGAGCCGTATGCCAATGCTCTCGCTGAAGCACCTAAGCGCACAGATGAAAGCACCTCACAGTACGATCATCCTCATCGCATGGGGCGTGATCCTAGTTCCTGCGGGCTGTCTCTATATGTGGCTAGGCTCCGTGGCGAGTACGCTACGCCTAGTGATGTTGCTCTATATCATCGTCTCGCTGGTCATCGGTCGGCAGATCAAGAGCAATTCGGACGCTATCGATGCCGCGGCTCAACAATAACACCTTAATCTAAGCCCCACACATGGAATTCATATTTGGTCTGATCCTCGTCTTAGGACTTACGTACCTGATCATTAGATACTTTGCACCTCGCATCTTGTACTGGATGGTGAGACGCTACATACAGCAAGCTGATCCACACACTAAGTCACGAAAAGCACCACGCAAGGGGTGGCACTCGGCCGCCTCACAGCAAAGCCCAGAAGACGCGCAGTCACAGCAGGGCAAGCTCGATATGAAGGATATAGCGAAGAAGAAGTTTGAGAAGGACCAAGGGGAGTACGTCGACTTTGAGGAGGAGTAAGAGGAGACTTTTGCAACAGTCTCAAAAAATGAGACTGTCACGGTAAGGTGACAGTCTCGTCAATG
>URKO01000176.1 GCA_900548415.1 uncultured Porphyromonas sp. | reverse complement strand
GTTCTCGACAAAGCTCTTGTCCTCTGAGATGTTGAGCTTAGAGTAGTCCTTCCACTTGTCAGGATAGCCGATCTTGACGGTGAATTTAGAGAGCTTCTCGATAGCCTTCTGCTTCGTTTCGTCAGACATCCACTCGAGCTGAGAGATACGATCCTTGAGCGCAGCCTGTAGGTTGCTGATCATCGTCTCCATACGCTCCTTAGCCTCTGCGGGGAAGTACTTCTTGACATAGACCTCGCCGAGTGCCTCACCGAGCGTGCCATTGAGGAGGTTGACAGCACGACGCCAGCGTGGGTGCATCTCCTTGACACCTGAGAGTGTCGTGGAGTAGAAGTCGAAGCTAGCCTGTACAAAATCATCCGAGAGATAGCTCGCATAGCCGTCGATGGTCTGTGCTAGGACATAGTCCTTGAGTGCCTGTAGGTCTGCCGTGGGGAACCACTTGCTAAACTTCTTGAAGAAGTCTAGCTGACCAGCATTCCAAGACTCTAGAGTCTGAAGCTTGCGCCCCTCGATGTAGCGTGCCCAGTCGAAGCCAGGGTTGTCAGCGACAAACTTCTTAACCTCAACCTTGTTGAAGTTGCGAGCTACATCACGAAGCTGTGTCTGCGAGTAGCACATGTCAGCGAGTACGTTGCTGATAGCGATATTGTTTTTCGCAATGCGCTGCGCATCCTCGGCAGAGTAGCCAGCGAGCTGAGCGATGCGCTCGATGTACTGGTTGTATGCCTTGATGATCTCCGCATTCTTTGGGTCTGTGTAGTACTCCTTGTTGCCCAGAGCCAGACCGGTCTGATTGAGGTTGAAGATGTTCATATCGCTATTCTCAGCATCGGCCATGACGTAGGTGCCGAAGAAGGTAGCATCACCCTTGTTGTCCTGCTGAGCTGCGAAGTCTACGAGCGCCTCCTTAGAGTCGATCGCCTCGATAGCTTTTAGTTCGTCTAGGATCGGCTGAGCGCCTAGCTCGTTGCGCTTGACACTGTCGATAGCCTGCTTGTATAGTACAGAGACGCGATACTCGTTGGTGCCAGCCTTGTAGTTACCCTGAGCTAGCTCATCAACGATGCCGTGGATCTGCTCGAGTGAGCGATCACGTAGCACATCAAAGGTGCCGAAGCGACTATAAGCCGGCTTCAGTGGGTTAGCCTTGATCCAGCCACCATTGACATAGTGGTAGAAGTCATCCTGTGGACGCACGAGGGTGTCCATATCAGCTAGATTGATAGCTGGAACGATCTCCTCGTTGGTCTGATTCTCCTGCTTCTTGTTACAAGCAGAGAACGTAATAGAAGCTGCGCATAGAGCAGCCACTAGTAGTTTGCAATTGTTCATATTCGATTGTTCGATTTCAAAATGATTCATAAGTAGAGGGGAGAGCCTGCCCTAGAGTAGAGGTGAGGGATACTCACCCGCGTCGGTCAGCTTCGCCAGATGCTCTATGACCATATCACGGTCAGAGGCGTAGGTCGCGCCGAACCAGCGGGCATCGGTACTCAAGACCTGCACCTGCGCCAGTCCCTGACGGATCAGCGTGTCGACGACTGTCGGGATAAAGAACTCAGACGTAGGCTCATTGCCATGCTCCTTGAGGAAGTCTGCGAAGAGTCTCTCCGAGTGCTCCAAGTAGTCCGGCGTAAAGCCCCAGAGATTCATCGATACGAGTGTACCACGAGCGATGGAGAGCTTCTTGCCGTCATGCATGCTGACGATCTCGTGATTCTCATTCTCGTGAATGTTCTTATGCTCGGTGATGTGCATCAGGTAGCCCTCGGGCGAAGCCTTACATACGCCACGGCTCACACTACCCTCAGCCGTGAGCGTGCTCTCGATATCGTAGGCGACCATACAGTAGGCACCACGACTATCAGCGGGCAGCTGAGAGAGGTAGTCACTCATTGTCTGAAAAGCCTCACGACCGTAGAAGTCGTCAGCATTGATCACTGCAAAAGGGCCATCGATCTCAGGTGCCGCCATCATCAGGGCATGATTCGTACCCCACGGCTTGGTGCGCTCAGCAGGAGCGGTAAAGCCCTCGGGCAGAGAGTCTATCTCCTGGTAGACGACAGCCGTGTCGACAGCCTTCTGATACTTCTGTAGCACCTGCTCTTTGAATTGCTCGGCAAAGGCGTGACGTATGACAAAGACTACCTTGCCAAAGCCTGCTCGGATCGCATCAAAGACGGAGTAGTCCATGATACTCTCGCCCGCCGGTCCCAACTTGTCTAGCTGCTTGAGTCCGCCATAGCGACTGCCCATCCCAGCAGCCATAATGACTAGTGTAGGTTTCATTCGATCGTTACTTGTTAAGTGTGTGTGTAGGGGGTGCCACTCTATGAGACGAGCGTACCCCCCTCTTCTGTTATTGAGGATAGTGCGTATTTGAGTCATCTAGATGCTCTAGCACCTCCTCTAGATAGCGTCGTGACTCCTCACGTGCCAGCTCTAGGTTGTGCAGCTTGTAGTTGCCACAGTCACGAGGTGCCACGCCAGGCACGGCACCCTCGTAGTGAGCTACAAAGTCAAAGGCACGACGGAGCAGGTCTGCGATATCTAGCGGGTTAAGGTCTCCGACTATAATCAGGTAGTTGCCCGTCAAGCAACCCATCGGTCCCCAGTAGATGATACGACTCCCCCACTCGGGATCATTGCGCAGATAGGTCGCTACGAGATGCTCTATCGTATGCAGAGCACTCAGGTCGAGGACTGGCTCACGATTGGGAGCCTTCATACGTATGTCGAAGGTGGTCACAACCTGATCACCCACGAGGTCACGACGAGAGACATAGACACCACGCTTGAGACGCTCGTGATCTATGGTAAAGCTTGGGATATCCTTCATCACTTCAGATTTCGTAAGCTACTTTTTCTCGCTATACTCGAGTACTCCAGGCTCTATCTCTAGAGGATTGTCGTAGAAGGTGGGATAGTTAAAGAGGCGAGCCGTACGCTCTCCCCACAGCGTGATCTTGTCACCCGTGATATGAAGCATACTCCCCTCTCGCAGACCTAGGACGTCGCAGTTGGGATTGTACTTGACAAACTCACGAATACGCTGCTCGCGCGTCTCACCGCCATGTCCCTCAGGATGTGCATCGAGGTAGTGCGGATTGATCTGGAAGGAAATAAGTCCCAGTGCCTGCGTCGTGTCGGGATTGCAGATAGGCATATCATTTGTCGTCATGATCGTCGGGCAGGCGAGGTTAGAGCCAGCGCTCCAGCCCACGTAGGGGATGCCGTCCTCGAGGACACGCTCGCGGATGAGCTTCATAGCACCCATATCTTGTAGTTGCTTGAGGAGTGCCCATGTATTGCCACCACCCACCATGATAGCTGGTGCAGAGGCAATCGCTTGTAGCGGCTTATCGTAGGTATGCAGACCCGTGACATTGACGCCAACGCCACCCAGTGCATTATTAACCTTAGCTACATACTCATCCCAGCTATAGGTGATAGCGGCATAAGGGACAAAGAGTACATCCTGAGCCACCGGACCTAGGAAGCGACCGATCTCCTCGGCAGCGTAGCCTAGATAGGGCTGCCCCTGAGATGCGGAGTTGGATATCAGTAAGAGTTTCTTCATGTCTATACCAGATTGGTTGAGATAATCTAGTCGCAAAGGTACAAAATAGAAACACACGGCTCCACGTTTTACACCGCAACTAGAGATTAGGGGCTAGAAG
>URKO01000175.1 GCA_900548415.1 uncultured Porphyromonas sp. | reverse complement strand
TCGAGAGCAACCAGTCGTCATCCTTTGCGGAGGCTCTATGCTCTACATTGACGCTATCTGTAGTGGCATAGACGACATCCCCCCCGTTAATCCTGAGGTGCGAGCGCAACTTCACGAGCGTTATCAGAGAGAGGGACTAGCGGGCATCCTCGCTGAGCTACAGCTGGTCGATCCGCTGTACTACAATAAGGTAGATCACTGCAACCATCGTCGTGTGATGCATGCGCTAGAGGTGTATCTCAGCAGCGGGGCTCCACTCTCCTCTTACCACTCGGGCGAAGATGCCGACCGCCCCTTCCGTCTGCTCACCTATGCCCTGACACGTCCCCGTGCGGAGCTGTACCAGCGGATTAACCAGCGCGTGGAGATGATGATCGATGAGGGCTTGGTCGAGGAGGCTAAGTCACTCTACCCTCATCGACAGCTCAATGCGCTCAATACGGTAGGATACAAAGAGCTCTTTGCACACTTCGATGGTCAGTACGATCTGACAGAGGCTGTACGTCTCATACAGCGCAATAGTCGTCACTTTGCTCGCAAGCAACTCACCTGGCAGCGACGCCATCCTGAGTTCGCGCCGCTCGACCTCTCCACACCTTGGGAGCCCCTCCTAGAGCGCATCCAGCAAGACTTACTCACCCCAGCCACAGACCAATAGATGAAAGCAGGCAAACCCCTTCAGCCAGCCAACCCATTGTCCCAAAGCTCTACCAAAAACACCATCAAGCAGTGGAGCGAGGAGGATCGCCCTAGGGAGAAGCTCCTCAGACTTGGCGCTCGGCACCTCTCAGATGCTGAGTTGCTGGCTATCTTCATCAACTCTGGCACGGAGCAAGACACAGCTTTAGACCTAGCTAAGAAGCTCATGACTGGTCTAGATAACGACTTAGGTAAGCTCCTAGAGATAGACCATGCCTACCTCACTGGAAGCATACCGGGAGAAAAGAAGAAACGATTTGCCGGACTAGGCGATGCACGCGCCTGCACCATACTGGCAGCCATCGAGCTGGGACGCAGACTACGAGACACACCACCGCCTCAGCGCACGCCGATCACCTGTAGCCTAGACGCTTACCGCGTTTTACGACGTCACCTCGAGGACTTAGATCATGAGGAGCTTTGGTGTGTCTACCTAGATGCTTCAGGACGTGTCATTGACAAGCTAGCGATCGCCTCAGGAGGCGTCAGCCACGCTGTAGCCGATCTGCGACTCATCTTGGCTCCCGCTATCACACTCTACGCCTCAGCGATCATCCTTGCGCACAATCACCCCACGGGTCACCTACAGCCCAGTGCCGAGGACATAGACCTCACCAAGCGGGTCAAGCAGGTAGCCTCTGTCTGCAACATACGTCTCAACGACCACCTCATCCTCGGTCGTTACCACGCTTCAGTCACCTCTGATGGTGAGCGGTCGCACTATCTGAGCTTTGCGGATAGTGGTATGCTCGCATCGCTCTAGCTCCACACTTGAGGTAAAAGTGCTACCTTTGTAGTATAGATAACTATCTAACTAACACTCTCACGCATGAATCGCATCAAACGAATTGGCGTACTCACATCGGGCGGTGATGCCCCAGGCATGAATGCCGCTATACGTGCCGTCGCCAGAGCCTCACTATACCACGGTATCTCTGTATGTGGCATCATCAAAGGCTATACAGGACTTATCGAAAACAATGTCATAGAGCTTACCGTCGAGAACGTAAGCAACATCATACAGCGTGGAGGTACGATCCTTAAGACAGCTCGAAGCCATGAGTTCGAGACTCCCGAAGGTCGTGCTCGTGCCTACCAAGTCATCCAGGAGAATGAGATAGATGGTCTCGTCGTCATCGGTGGTGACGGCTCTCTCACTGGCGCACGACTTCTAGCCAATGAGCATAACCTCCCCACCGTAGGCATCCCCGCTACCATCGACAACGACCTCGCTGGCACAGACCTCACGATAGGTTATACGACAGCTCTCAACACCATTATGGATGCTGTCGACAAGCTGCGAGACACCGCCTCAAGCCATGAGCGCATCTTCTTTGTCGAGGTGATGGGACGTGAGTCTGGCTTCCTCGCACTCAATGGCGCTATCGCTACTGGCTCTGAGGGCGCACTCATCCCCGAAGACCCAACCAGTACCGAGGCTCTCAAGAAGATGATCGAGAGTGGCTTCCGCAAGACCAAGAGCAGCAGTATCATCCTTGTCACTGAGAGCGGTGAGCGGGAGGGGCAGACACTCTTCATCGCCGATGACTTCAAGCGTCGTTACCCCAATTTTGACATCCGTGTCACCATCTTAGGGCACCTACAGAGAGGTGGTATACCATGCGCTACCGACCGTATCATGGGTAGTCGTATGGGTGCAGCCGCCGTGCAGGCTCTCCTCGATGAGCAGCGCAATGTGATGATCGGCTACGACAACGATGAGATCGTCTACGTACCTTTTGTCAAGGCGACCAAAAAGCAAAAGCGCATCGACCCAGACCTCATCGAGCTGCTACACATGCTCTCTATCTAAAGAAGCCCCCCACCCTTTTGAGTACACTACTCAACAAGCTACACGGCTGGTACCAAGAGAATCATCGTAAGCTACCCTGGCGAGACATAGACGACCCCTATCGTATATGGCTCAGTGAGGTGATCCTGCAGCAGACACGGATAGATCAGGGGACGAGCTACTACTTACGATTTGTCGACCACTACCCCACCGTCTCAGACCTAGCAGCAGCGCCGCTTGACGAGGTGCTCAAGCTCTGGGAGGGGCTGGGCTACTACAGCCGTGCACGCAACCTGCATCGTGCGGCTCAGATCATCGTTCAGGAGCTAGGAGGCACCTTCCCGACAGACTATAAGACAGTGCGCGCTCTCCCTGGCATTGGCGACTACACGGCTGGAGCCGTCCTCTCCTTTGCCTATGATCAACCATACCCCGCCGTCGATGGCAACGTGCTACGCGTACTGAGCCGGCTCTACGCCTCTGAGGAGCCGATAGACACCACACAGGGAAAGAAGTACTACACCGCTCTAGCCAGACAATTGGTCGAAAAAGCTCCGCACCCAGGGCTACACAACCAAGCAATGATCGAGCTAGGCGCGCTCATCTGCACTCCCCAGCTGTGCGACTGCAGCCGCTGTCCCGTCCGTAGCGAGTGCCCCTCAGCCGATAGTCCCGAGCGAGCACGCCTGCCACGCAAAGCACTCAAACTCTCCGTCCAGCCCCGACACTTAGGCTACCTTTTTATACTCAAAGGGGACCCAGACCAGTGGCAGACGATACTTTATCAGCGCCCCACTGGCGATATATGGGCCAAGCTCTACCAACCCACACTTCTATACGATCAGCCCGCAGCTCCGCAAGAGGAGCTACTCCTGCAGTCACTCCCCGCGCTACCAGTAGCGTTAGAGCAGTGCCAGCTGCACCCCTTCGGACGCTATAAGCATCGCCTCACGCATCGACAGCTCTACATCGACTGCTACTACACCATACTCCCCGACCATAGCACCCCACCGCTACCCGACGGCGGTACATGGGTACCGCTACACGATGAGAGCGAGTGGCTAGCACTCCCCATCACGCTCAAGAAAGCACTCCAGCAGCTCACCGACCATATCGAGACTGCTGAGTAGTCCGCCACACCCCTATCCCACTTCACGAAGATCTGCAAAGAGCTTGTCTCTCTGTCGTTTTCCAAA
>URKO01000174.1 GCA_900548415.1 uncultured Porphyromonas sp. | reverse complement strand
CTAACTTCAACTAATCTAATGTACCAATTGATCTCACCCCTAGGCTTTGCTTATAACTTTAAGGAGTACGTGTTCAATAGAGAGGCTAGCTCTATAACTACTGCCATAAAGAGGAATAAACTAGTATAGTTTAAGTGGCATAGGTTGGTGCGTGTAGTGGTCGCAGGCTGTGGTGTTGGGCGGGGCGCTTTTGTTCTATGGGAGGAAACTCTAGCTTTATCAGGCCAATCGCAAGATTGGGCGGAAAAGGAAGACAAAAAAGAGGAGACTTAACCGCGTTTAGTTGGCGATTAAGTCTCCTCTGCGTGGGGATTGTGTCTGACTTCCGTCAGGGGGCGATGAGTGAGTGTGGGGCGGGGCTAGTATTGTCGCTCGCCAAAGATGGCGGTGCCGATGCGCACGATCGTGGAGCCAGCCTCTACGGCTAGGGGCCAGTCACTGCTCATGCCCATGGAGAGCTCGTCCCACGAGATGTCGGGGTAGCGCTCTCGTAGCTCCGTCTGTAGCGCACGGAGTGTGTCAAACTCGTGACGTATCTGCTCTTTGTCTGCCGTCAGCGTCGCCATACCCATCAAGCCGCAGATGGTGATGCGCTCCCGCCACTCGGGAGTCGCTAGGTAGTGCTCTACGAGTGCTAGGAGCTCTGCGTGGTCTAGCCCGCTCTTGCTCTCCTCCTGTGCTATCTTGTACTGCAGGAGGATGCGCAGCTGACGGTCGAAGCGGTTCGCCTGCTTGACGATCTCCTTGAGGAGTGACTCGGAGTCGACGCTCTCGATGAGGGAGACGTAGGGGACGATGTACTTGACCTTGTTGCGCTGGAGGGTGCCGATGAAGTGCCACTGGATGTCTTCGGGGAGCTGGGGAGCTTTTTCGGCAAGCTCTTGTGCACGATTCTCGCCGAAGAGTCGCTGACCTGCTTCGTAAGCCTCACGGACGGACTCGACGGGGTGAAACTTGGAGACGGCCACGAGCTGCACCTGCTCTGGTATCTGACTCCGTATCTCTGCTAGACGCTCTGCGATCATGATGTGTAGGGGGATTTGAGATTGGTACAATACAAAAAGAGACTGCTACCTGTCTCTAGGTAACAGTCTCGAAGTAGGGATTGATTACTCGTTGGGCTTAGAGAAGTCTATCGGCCATGCATCCATGATGATGGTCTCGGTGATGGAGGCTATCTCGTAGGGTGAGAGGGTCGTAGACATCTCCTTCTCTAGGCGATTGAGGGCGTTGGGCAGGCTGTCGCTCTGCACGATCATAGCTGCAGCGGTGCGCTTCTCGATGCCTTTGGCTTCGTCTAGAGAGATGAAGTTGACCTTGCAGCGATAGAAGCGATCGTCCTCGGGGTGATCAGAGAGGAAGAGCTCAGCGAGCTTGATCCGCTTGATCGTATTGATGATGAGTTCGCCTAGAGAGGTAAAGGGCGTGAGCTCCTTGGTGAGTCTCTCCTCTATCTCCGTATAGGTGTCGCCCTGTACGAGGTACCCCTCGGAGGTACGCTTGGGCGTTCCGTTGTCGACCATCTTCTCGTAGGTCACCTTGCATTCAAACCAATTGGCCATATAGTTGCTATTCGTCTAAAAAGTGAATTGATGTGGGGCAAAGGTACGGATTTATTGAGATGCACCCAAGAGCCGAAGTCTCTGAGATTACTCCTGCATGAGATCACGTAGGAGCACCTTGAGACGTACGAGCGAAGGCTTGATAAGGAGGTAAGATGTACTGGCTCCAAGGGTTACACCGATGAGCGGAGCCTTGCGCCCGATCCAAGCGGTGACGCCTCCCTTGGCAGAGAGGACTAGGAGACGCTTTGAGATCTCTGCAATGACCTTGTCGATGGGGGAGCGGTCGCCTACGTAGGGCATAGGCGTTATGGAGACCTGACCCTGATATGAGCGACAAGCGTTGCGCAGGAGTGCGTCAGCCTCTCGTATGCCTAGCATGCTACCCATCATAAAGGTGATACGCGCCTTAGTCTCTGCCGTTACGGCTCCATAAGAGTAGAAGTCATCCCAGCCGTAGAGGTAGGCGAGCTTCTGTGTGAGGAGGACGAGGTTGACGCTGTACTGTGCTAGCTCTGTCGGTATGCCGACCCATGTAGCTATGCAACCTGTGAGACTGCTGCCTGCCGAGCCCATAGCTAGGAGTTCGGTGTGACGACGTATCTCCTGATTGGCTATATGGTTGAGCACTTTGACCGAGAGGAAGCGGTGGGGAGGCTCCGTGGCGAGCTGCTCTAGCTCCGTGATAGAGAGAAAAGGGTAGAGCGCATCGGTGAGCCACTCGACACGATTGATCTGCGCCATATTGGCTCCGAGGGCAAGGTCTAGGAAGCGATCCCAAGCTTTGGAAGATAGTGACATAGTTCTGTGGATATAAAGAGGATTAGAACTTAAAGCCGAAAGTAGCTACCCCGTAGATGCGGTGCTTCTGTAGTTGGATAGCTTGAGGCGTCGTGAGTTGCTCTCCATTGTCCGCATAGTAGCGTGTCGGGAAGGGGTACATGTGAGACTTTTGTCCCTGATAGACGACCGCTAGATCTATATAAGAGGAGGGAGAGAAGCGCCAGCCTAGTCCGCCCGTGACGCCGTAGCCCATACCGACGATCTCGTAGTGTGGCACGGTGCCAGCCTCGTTGACAGGTATCTTGGCACTCTGCTTAGGATCGGAGTCGAAGCTTGCCTTCATAGGAGCTTGTCTCCAGTAGCCACCTGCACGGAGGCTAAACTGAGGAGAGACTCTCAGCTCACCACCGAGACGTAGGGTACTCTGCATCGGGGTAAAGTACTCCTTCATCAGTTTGTTGTCATTGACAAAGGGACCATAGGTGTCTTTGAGCTGGATGCCCGAGTAGTTGGCTAGCTCATAGTCTAGGCTTAGCATGCCATGCCGCCCGACGAAGGCTCCACTGAGGACGATCTTCGTTGGGGTCTGTAACTGGTAACGCCAAGCGGCATCACTAGGTGTCTCATCCTTGACGGTCCACTCTTTCTCGGGTAGAGGCTTGCCCTCTTTGTCTACTCGTGGGTGTCGAGACTCGGCTCCTGCTACGTAGTTGTCTTGCAGTGTGAACCATGTGGGTGTCTGTACGGCAGCTCCCAGGCGTAGATGGTCTGAGACACGAGCGATCATACCGAAGCTAACCGATGCGCCCGAGCCAGAGGTGCGGAGCTCGTTGGCGAGCTCTAGGTAATCCTTGTCTATGAAGTCCTCGCCGTAGTAAGAGTTCATGCGATAGTCTAGCGCACTGACCTTAATCCCTAGACCGAAGTATAGACGGTCGTTGTAGTTGAGTCCACCAGTGAAGTCGAAGTCTTGGATGCCTCCACGCTCGTTGACTCGTAGTTGCGAATTGCTCGGCCCTAAGAGGCCACCCTTGTTGCTGTAGTTGAAGGCACTCTCGTAGAACCCCTCTGGACGCTGCACTGTCCAGCCAGCTCCATGTCCTAGTATGGCGAGCCACGGTGCGGGGACGCTTCCATAAGCGTTCTTGCTGAGGAGCTCCTTGGAAGAGACATTGGTCGGTGTGATAAAGGCAGCATAGTCTGCTAGCGAGTTCTCAGTAATCTGATGGTTGCTTATATCAAAGGAGCGGGCAAAGCTCTGACGCTGGTAGAAGCCTAGAGCCAGATTGAAGGTTAGGCCAGACCCTCTGAGTGGTGTCGCCAGAACGACTGACATATTGCCACTG
>URKO01000173.1 GCA_900548415.1 uncultured Porphyromonas sp. | reverse complement strand
GCCGTTTTGATATGTAATCAGTTCTAAATTATTGTAACAACCCAGCTCTGCGATTTTAGTACACGATTGCTACTATATCAAATCAATTTCGTACATTTGCGTCGTTATTCACAACAAACCATGGTACAACCTTATGAATAAATCTATGCAATCAGCTCGTTTGCAGCCTAAGCTCGCATGGAAGCAGTCGCTGCTCTCCTTCCTCCTCGTCCTATGCTTGATGCCTCTAGGACACGCCTTTATGATCCTTATGGAGCTGCTCATAGCTCCAGCGGTGCTGCCATATAGTGCTTTCGGACTAGGACTACTGGGGCTGGTGATCGCTGTGTGTGGGGTCTTTGCTAAGAAAGATACCCCTCAGACGATCTGCGGACTCATCGGGGGGCTGTTCCTATGGACTGGATGGGTCGAGTTCCTCTTTATGTACTACGCTCAGCGCTTCGGTGCCCACCCAGAGATTGTCAATGGAGTCGTAACCACTACGACGACCTACGTGCAGGGGATAGCTGCAAATCCCATCCTCTCTATCGATGGTGTACCCGTACAGCACATGCACGACATCAAGGATATCGTCGTGACTAGACCAGAGTACCTACTGATGCCGGCGACGTTTGGCTTCTGGGTGTCGATCATGCTACTCTATATATTTAATGTACGTACGGGGTGCAACTTCATACTTTGGTGTCAGCGGGTACTCCTCGGTAAGAAGCGCGACCTCGTGGTGCGCTCGGGCATGACACGCCACCCAGCTATGGTGACCTTTATGGAGACGATGATGCTACTGTGGAGCTGCTACTTGCTGCTGATGTTTTGCTACGATCCTCGCTTCCTCGGTCAGAGTCATCCCGTGACGATCGCCGTGGGGGTGGGCTGCTTCATAGGCTTCTTCTTCATCTTTCGCAAGCAGCTCGCTCGCAAGCAGTGGGGTGCCAACATACGCATGGCGATCCCAGCCGTCATCGTCCTCTGGACCCCTGTCGAGATACTGGGGCGCAACAACCTCTTTAACGAGATCTGGATCGCTCCGCTAGAGCATATCGGCGAGATGATCGCGATCCTCGTCACCTTCGTTCTGATCGGTGCATACCTAGCATGGCATCATAAGCGATCAGCTCAGAAGGCGGCATAATGCGACAACGCTCTTGCCCCATATAGACTTCATTCTGGCGAGCTTCCACACGAGCTACAGTTGAGACTGTGGCATAGATTATCAATAGTCTCTACTTGGTTTGGTTGGTGTCCGAGAGTAGCTTATGGAGCTCCCAGTAATGAAGCTATCGACTAGTTGTGGTAGGACAGCGGGACGTATAACCCTTTGAACGTGTAACTCTTTGTAGGGGCGGACCTGCGTGTCCGCCCATTCTCGTTGGAACTTGGAGTGCTGTATACACGCAGGTCCGCCCCTACACGAACTACATCAACACGACAACACCACCCATCAGACGCATACAGAAGGACCTCGCAGAGGTCCGACGAATCATAGCCGTGGGTCGAAGGGGCAAAGTCCCGAACGACCCACGGAAGCTAGACGCCACCTGATTTATCGACCCCTTGTGGGTCGGACTAGACGAATCTACAGCTCCAGTCCGACCTCCCGCCAGGGGAGGTCGGACCCCCTTACACCACCTATATCTGGTGTTACAGCTTCTGATGGCTGAACTTTTCGTGTTGATGTGGTTTGTGTAGGGGCGGACCTGCGTGTCCGCCCATATGGCATACAACGCTCTGACGAGAACGGGCGGACACATAGGTCCGCCCCTACAAAGGGTTACACGTATCATCGCTACTCGTATCGCGCGCCCCATCAAAACGCTCTGCGCGCCTATCAGAAACGAAGTATAGAAACGCCAATTGACAACTAAGCATTGCAAAACGGTGGTGTTAAGGTGCGAAATATGAGCTTCCTGGGCTGTTGTCACTCGTTCGTAAGGATTATTTCACTACATTTGCCTGCGCAAAAGTACTCTGCGAGCTATGATTACGGCTTCTGCATGGTGCTACTTAGTTAACGGGCAATAGTATATGAAACTGCAGCAATCTCCTCAGCGATATGATTACATCATCATAGGTGGTGGCCTCGCGGGGCTTTACTGCGCTTACTTTCTAGCGCAGCATGGGTCGGTAGCCCTCATCGCTCGACGCACCATCGAGGAGAGCAACTCCTACTACGCACAGGGTGGTATGGCTGCCGTCACCGACCAGACAGACTCACCGACAGATCACTACGAGGACACGATCGTAGCGGGGCGTGGACTCTGCATCCCCGAGGCGGTCAAGGTACTGACCGACGAAGCTCCCGACCGGATCAATGAATTGATCCAGATGGGTATGGCTTTCGACAGCGAAGATGGACATCTAGCCCTCGGCCTCGAGGGAGGACATCACCATCGCCGCATCCTCCACGCGGGTGGAGATGCTACGGGACGACTGGTGACCACCTTTATGATCGAGCAGGTCAGGAAGGCGCAGCACATCACGATCTTCGACCATCACAGCGCCGTACAGGTGCTGCGCTCTGCCGATGGGTCGCACTGTCAGGGACTGGTGACCTATGATGAGCGCGCACATCACTACGATACAATCCTTGCATCGGCTGTCGTACTAGCCACTGGCGGTGCTGCTGCGCTTTACTACCCCACGACCAATCCGCCCACCGCTCTGGGCGATGGCTTGTGGTTAGCCAGTGAGGTGGGTGCCGAGCTGATGGACTTAGAGTTTATACAGTTTCACCCCACAGCCCTTTATCTGCCTGGGTACGCCTCTTTTCTCATTAGTGAGGCGGTACGTGGCGAGGGAGCTTACCTTGTAGACAAGCACGGCGAGCGCTTTATGCCCGCATTGCACCCCCTCGCAGAGCTAGCACCGAGAGATGTGGTGGCGCGGAGCATCTTCCTCAAGATGCAAGAAGAGGGTACCGACCATGTACGACTGAGACTGAGACACATTGACCCGAAGCGACTGTTACAGCGCTTCCCGACCATCTCGGAGCACTGTCGCCAGCTGGGCCTAGACATTACGGACGAGATCCCCGTAGCTCCTGCAGCACACTACACGGTGGGGGGCATCGGCGTAGATCTCAACGGGTGCACCCGCCTACCTGGACTGTATGCTGTCGGAGAGGTTTCCTCGACAGGTGTGATGGGTGCCAATCGCTTGGCCTCTAACTCGCTCATCGAGTGTATCGTCTTCGGCAAGCGGATCGCTAACTATGCGACCGCCCACCCGACCACGCCTACTGAGACTGCATCGCTAGCGACCCCAACGAATCTCCCCGACCTATCGTGGAGCCTAGACAAAGAGCAGATCTATGCGCTAGAGCAGCAGACGAAGATCAATAAACAGATGGGCAACATACTGATGAGACGTGTAGGGATCATCCGCTCTAAGGAGGGGCTGATAGAAGCACTTCATGAGCTCCAGCATCTCTCGGACGAATTAGTCGATGATGCACAGCACAGCATCCACGCCTACATGACCCGCAGACGGGTAGAGGTGGCGCACATGATGGCACACGCGGCTCTACTGCGTGAGGAGAGCCGTGGAGGCCACTACCGAAGCGACTATACGGAGACACTGCCCGAGAGCGAAGCCTATCGTACGAGGCTGCTCAATGGACAAATAACACATCAACCAATCAATTAGCACACAAGAGGTAGATCGGAAGAGCGTCGTGTAGGGAAAGAGTGTAGATCTCGGTGGTCGCCGTA
>URKO01000172.1 GCA_900548415.1 uncultured Porphyromonas sp. | reverse complement strand
TTCGATATGTAGTTAGGTCTAAATTATTGTATCGAGTTGGCGTCGATTTTTTCCCAGCTAGGGCTGATGCATCATAATTGCTCTTTTCAGAAACTACAGATGAGCGACAAGCGAGGAGTCGAGAGGTCGATGAGCTTATAATGCGTCAGCCCGGGTCTCAAGTATATTTAATGGTGGAGCAGACTGAAGTTTCCTAGTGGCGGTTGGCGGTTCATACGGAAGCATCGAAAGGTCGTTGCTGGATTAAACGAAAAAGTCCTATTTGCCTCTAAGTTGGTATTCTTGAAGTACCCGACTAGGGCGTTTGCACTCTAGAGAGGGGTTTGCTATACACCTTATTATATATGAGACAACAGACACATCTCATCTCTGGGTGGCGCTATGTGATGCTGCCGTACTTATTCTTGCTTACGCTGACGCTCTCGGCGCAGCAACCGGATACGCTCGTGCTGACACTAGACGAGAGCATCGCTCTCGGGCTGGAGCAGAGCCCCATGGTGCTGGGCAAGGACGTGGCTCTGGTCAACCAAATGTATGCCGAGCGGGAGGCGCAGAGTGCTCTCTACCCGCAGCTGTCGCTCTCGGGCAACTACGGCTACACGCTCAAGAAGCAGCGCATCTACTTCGACGGCATGCCCGGTATGGGCGCTATGCCTGGCATGGAAAACGGTATTGAGGTGGGACGTACGCACAATATACAGCTGGGACTACAAGCTGGCATGCCACTCGTCAATGCGACGCTCTGGAAGGCGCTGCAGATCAATCGCAAGCAAGTTGACTTAGCACTACAGCAGGCTACGCAGTCTCGTCAGGAGTTGGTCGGGCAGATCAAGAAAGCCTTCTACACGGTGCTCCTCGCACAGGAGTCTTGTGAGACATTGCAGCAAAGCATGCGCAATGCGAAGCTGAACCTCGAGCGCGTCACGCAGCGGTACGAAGCGGGGCTCGTGGCTGAGTACGACAAGATGCGCGCTGAGGTACAATACGCTAATATCAAACCCTCAGTACTGCAGGCAGAGCAGGGCGTTGACCTAGCCTATATGCAGTTGGCGGTACTCCTAGGACTAGACCCTCACACAGGTCTGCGACTGGTGGGGCACCTCGAGGACTATCAAGCCGAGAGCCAGAGACTCATAGCGCAGGTCCCGACGACCGACTCGCTATGGCTTACGACCAATCCAACCATGCGAGCACTAGAGCTACAGCAGCAGATAGCGGACGAGAGTATCAAGCTCTCCAAGCTGAGCTGGGTGCCTTCGATTTCGTTAGGAGCAAACTACAATTACAACTTCTCGTCAAACGACTTTGACCTCTCTAAGAGTCGCCTCTGGGTTCCCTTCTCCGTCGTGAGCCTTCAGTTTCAGTTTCCCATATTCACAGGACTCAAGAACTACTACACGACTCGACAAGCTAAGGGGCGCGCTTTGCTCCTGAAGCTCCAGCGACAAGATGCTGAGCGGTCACTCACGCTCGGTATGCAGAGCCAGCGAGACAAAGCACGTAAGGCGCAGGAGCAGTACAGCACAGCAACACAGATACAGGCGACAGCCGAGCGGGGCTACACCATCGCACAGCGTATGTACGACAAGGGCATGGGCACGCTCCTAGAGGTCAACGATGCTGAGCTGGCGCTACTACAAGCACGTCTCAACCAGACACAAGCACTCTACGACTACCTCATAGCGGGTGTGGAGATAGAGCAGCTCATAGCCCCCGAGACACCTATCTCCTCCGATCCAAGCAATGATTACGAGGAGCGTCTCAACTCGATCAAACGAATGACACGATACTTCTAACGCCATATATCCTATTAAGCCAAAAACAATATCCTATGTTTCTCTCTATACGTACACTTGCTCCGATAGCACTGAGCCTAGCACTTGTCTCTCTCACCAGTTGTCAGTCGGCGAGCAAGGAGGGCAAGACGACCTTTTCGCACACGATCGACTCGACAGACATCAAGCATGTAGAGGTGGCGACCGTCTCGGTGCAGACGCTCCCAGACCTACAAGAGTACACCAGCACGGTCGAGGCTAAGGTGACTAATCAGATAGCTCCGCAGATGGCCTCCCGCATCAAGCGCATCTACGTAGAGGTGGGGCAGCAGGTCTCTCGTGGACAACTCCTTGCTGAGATGGACCACAGCCAGCTGGAGCAGGCGCGTCTGCAGCTCGAGGAGCGGAAGAGCGCACTGGCTCGTATAGATGAGCTCTACAAGATAGGCGGTATATCGCAGTCGGAGTGGGAGGCGACGCAGCGAGCCCTCACACTGGCTCAGACGAGTTACAATAATATAAAGGAGAATACGCAGCTTCGTAGCCCTATCTCAGGGGTGGTCACCGCGCGCAACTACGATGCGGGCGATATGATGTCGCCGCAGATGCCTCTGCTCGTTGTGGAGCAGGTCAACCCAGTGGTGCTGCGGGTCAATCCCTCAGAGCGTTACTACGGGCAGATGACCAAAGGGATGCCTGTGACGATCACTTCGGAGTCCCTGCCTGACGAGACTTTTGCAGGTGAGATTTCGCTGAAGTATCCGACGATCAATCCACAGACCCACACCTTTACGATGGAAGTCGAGGCGACCAATCCTGAGCGCAAGCTGGTACCTGGACAGTACGCTCGCGTCTCAATCAACCTAGGCGACAAGGAGTACACGGTAGTCCCGACGGAGAGCATCGTCAAGCAGATAGGCAGTGCTGAGCAGTGCGTCTACATCGTACGAGACGGCATCGCCCATCGGCAGGTAGTCGTCGTAGAGCGTACTGCCGGCAAGTACACTGCGATCAGCGAGGGTGTCTCTTCAGGTGATGTCGTAGTTACCACTGGAGCCAGCATCCTATCCGATCAGATGCCTGTACAGATTTCGCAGGCTCAGAAGTAATCTCTCCCAACACACAGCACTTCGCCTTTAGCTTATGAGTCTTTATCAATCAGCCGTACGTCGTCCTGTCACCACGATCATGATCTTCGTCGGGGTGGTCGTCTTGGGCCTTTTTGCCTTGACACGCCTGCCGATAGATCTCCTGCCCGATATGCAGATCAATCGGGTCATGGTCGTCACTTCTTACTCGGGAGCCGCTCCTGAAGAGGTGGAGAACAACATTACCAAGCCAATCCAAAACGTCCTCAACGGTATCAACGGAGTCAAGCACATTACCTCGCAAAGCAAAGAGAATGTCTCTGTCGTCACGCTGGAGCTCAGAGAGGGACTGGACATAGAGAATGCGATCAACGATACTCGCGATAAGATCAGTGCTATCACCGAGGTGCTCCCCGACGGGGCTGGCACGCCAAACATTATCAAGTTTGGCATGGATGACCTACCTATCCTCATGCTCTCGATCAAGTCGGACGCTAGCTCTAAGTCGCTCTACAAAATCCTAAATGATCAGTTGATAACCCCTCTAGGACGCATTGACGGGGTGGGGGGCGTCAACCTACTAGGCGCTAGACAACGACAGATCAACGTCTACTGCGACCCGCACAAGCTCGAGAGCTACGGCATCACAGTCAGTGATGTGAGCAACCTCATTGCGGTCGCAAACCGCAACATCTCGGCTGGGTCGATGAACCTAGAGACGAGCAAGATCTCCCTCCGAGCCATCGGTGAGATCGTTGACCCGAAGCAGTTAGAGGAGCTACCCATAACGAGCTTCGGTGGTCAGACCATCTATCTGCGAGACGTGGCGAGTGTCGTAGATGGAGACCCTGAGCAG
>URKO01000171.1 GCA_900548415.1 uncultured Porphyromonas sp. | reverse complement strand
TTCGAGAGCATATCGGGATTGTTGCGCAGGTAAGAGGGTGTCAGCGAAGAGCCAGCACGGTTTAGCATCGGATCTATGTAAAACCAGTTGAGCAAGGCTCGCCGATTGCCGTAGCGCAGGTCATTGACCATTCGAGCCTCGGGAAAGAGATCGGCCGCTCCATCTGCCGGGTCGTGCCACGGCGTAGAGCTCAGCATCCAAGCGTAGGGGTTGAGCAGATCAATGCTACTCTGCGACGTCTCAAAGTCGTCAATATAGCTATGCCCCTTGGTGTAGCGCCCCTCGTAGTGTCCTGGGATCAGGTGGGCGAACTCCATATTGAGCGCGACCTCCGACGGCTTGGTCAAGTCTAGGAGCGGGATGTAGTCGAGGATACGCGTCAGCCACTGAGACTCGGTGCGCCATGAGAGATTGAGTCCCCAAAGGCTGTTTTGCATCGACTCACGCCCCATGACCGGTTTGGCAGTCAGTGGCATCTCGCTGAGATACATAAAGGTACCGCCCAGCGTTAAGTTTGGCGTAAAGTGATAGTTAAGGTCCAAGCCCAGCACCGTCTTGCGCTGCAGGTTGAGGAAGCCCCTATTCTCCAGAGAGACATCGACACGCGTACCACTGTTGAGGATTGCCTCGTTGAGGATCGTGACGGTACCCATGGCGTAGTTGACCGTGTAGTCCACATTCTCCACGAGCGTCGCTCCGCCAGCCGTCACACGCACCGACCCTGGGGTCACATTCATCGCTCCGAGCGAGATCTGCCCGCTATTTGCCGCTTCGTACTCACCTCGCAAGATAAACTTATCTCGCTCAGCCACCTGCTGCGCTGCGACCATCGTCGTATCGTAGATCTCACGATAGACGTATCGCTCGGCAATGGCGGGGTCGCCTATCTGCTCCGCCAAGTAACTACCAAAAGGCTCCGTAGAGGTAAAGATAACGAGCCCACGCTCCGCATCGACCGTATAGCCTGGGACAAAG
Organism: uncultured Porphyromonas sp.; assembly: GCA_900548415.1. Taxonomy (GTDB): domain Bacteria; phylum Bacteroidota; class Bacteroidia; order Bacteroidales; family Porphyromonadaceae; genus Porphyromonas; species Porphyromonas vaginalis. The sequence continues at coordinate 2,760 of URKO01000171.1, read as the reverse complement.
TCAAAGACTCCATCAGGGTGTGGCTCATTGCGCGAATCCAGACGATCCATACCCAAGACCCGTGTGAGGAGCTGCCCCGCCACTTTACCCTCATTAATATAAGGTACAGCGGTGCCAGTGCTATCGTTGCGGTAGAAGACGTCGAGCTTGAAGTGATCTGCCTTGAGATTGTAGACGCTGCTCCCGAGGCTGTAGACGTTGCGCATCATAAAGGGCCAATAAGGAGCCGTCGGGGTCATCGATGCGCCCTTGAGTAGCTTGACAAAAAGGTTGTCAGCCGTACGATCCGAGCGGTCCGAGCTAAACTCACCCACCTGATAGACCTTGCCCTGATAAGTGTACTCAAAGGCAACGCCCACCACCTCATCTGGCTGGAGACGTACCTGCAGCGAGAGTGTACCGAGCTGGTCATTGATGCGGTACTCGTTGGCATTCAGACGGCGAGCACTCTCTATCTTCGTATAGTCTATACCGCCACGCAGCTGCCCCTCCAGTATCTGGCTCACCTGATCCACTTGGCGCAGAGCAGGCTGTCCGAGCAGCCAGCTGTAGAGCGAGTTCGCCTGATTGGCAGGCAGTCCTTGTGTCGATCCTGTCGTCGTAACGCCACGAGCCGTCACACGCTCCGCCTCACCCATATCGGTAAAGGCGACAATGTTGCGCGCCTCGTCAAAGTTGCCCCGCTTATTGGTCACCCACACCTCGATGCGGTTGATCTTAACGCCCGAAGAGATAAAGGGCAGCGTAGACATCGCCTTGTTGTAGTGGTCGCGGAAGTAGTGCCCTAGGTAAAAGTGTCTATTCTCGTCATACTGGTTGGCCGAAAACTCAAAGGGTGTCGTCTGCGCCCCACGATCTGTCGAGACGCGCTTCGTCTCCGCCTCCTGCTGGCTCACGACGAAGTCCACGTCGAGCTTGCCAAACTGCAATTTGCTGTGAATACCGAAGAGCGACGCACCGCCCTGTATCAGCGAGTTCTTAGACTGTAGCGACACATTGCCCGCCTCCAGCACCTTGATGATGTCATCTTCCTCGCCCTCATAGGCCAGCTTGAGCTTCTTACTGTCGAAGTCAAAGGTAGCCTGCGTATTGTAGTTCAGATTGAAGTTAAGCTTCGTACCCACAGACGCCTGCACATTGGCTTGGATCTTCTGGTCGAAGTCAAAGAAAGTATGTCTCCGTGAGCGAATCGGTATGGAGGGGTTGTCCGTAGCATTGCTCTTGACACCCATCGACACCTCCGCAGAGCCTTGTGTCCGCACCCGTACGCCACCAGGGCCAAAGATCTTCTCCGCAGGGCCCAGCTCGAAGCCAAAGTCAAACGGGTTGAACCCCTTGCCCTGCTGCTCCTTCTCATCTTGCGCTGCACGCTCCAGGAAGTAGCTCTGCACGCCATTACGCTCCACATAGGCGACGTACTGCTCCAGCGTGTAGGGGATCGGCGTGCCTACCTGCTTGCCGCCCACCTTAGTGACCAGCAGATAAAGGCCCGTGGCGGGATTGTAGACAAACTCGTGCGTCACCACACTCGGCGTACGCAGATCGACCGCCGACTCCTGCTCGAGCCACTCATACGACTCGGGCGCTGTCGGCTGCACTGGGTAGCGCAGACTATCAGGCTGCGCAGGGAGCGCTGTAGCAGATACAGAGAGCGGTGGCATAGCGAACAATCTCACCATACCCACCAATGCGCAGAGCAACGCAAGCCATGCACATAGTATCCTGCGCCTAGGGATCATCTAGTGTCTACTATAATATAGAGTCAGTTATGTAACGCTCGGGTGCCCGTTTTGTTGTAACCAAGCCTCCTAGGTCAAAGCTGTGCCAACGCTTGCTTGATCACCTGCTCTACGGGAGTGTCGGGCTTGACAGTCATAATCTGCTTGACCACCTTGCGCACATTGGCCTCGGCAAAGCCCAGCATCTTGAGTGCCGAGATCGCCTCCTCAGCCACTTCACGAGCAGCCCGCGAACCGATACCCGCCGTCACATCGTCACGATCTGTCAGCGTCTCGGGGAGCTTGCCCTTGAGGTCCACGATGATGCGCTGTGCCGTCTTGAGTCCGATGCCCTTGACCGTCTTGAGTCGCTTGTCATCGCCACTCTCGATCACCTCCACCAGCTCCTGCGGTGCCAGACTAGAGAGGATCACACGAGCCGTTGCGGGGCCCACACCAGAGACGGTGATCAGCTTCGCAAAGAGCGCTTGCTCCTCTCTCGTGTAGAAGCCGTACAGGTCACACACCTCGCCCTGACGCATCACCTCCGTGATCCAGAGTCGTACAGGCGCCTCACGCTCCAGCCCATGCAGCGTATCATAAGTAGAGAGCGATATATTGACATCGTAGCCCACCCCGCTACAGTCCACATAGGCGTTGGTCGGTGTGAGCGTATCTATCGTGCCACGCAAGTATGCAATCATAATCTTCTTGTCTTAAGTAAGTATCTAATCCAGAGCTTACTGCATCGCAATTCGAGACCCTCTCCAAATTGCTTCTGAGGAAATTCGAAGTCCCTCGGTAGCTGTTTTGAAACACCCACGTGGGAAATAAAAAATTCTTCGGACTTGTCATTTCATTCTTCCGAAGTTTCATTTCATTCCTCCGAAGTTTCATTTCATTCCTCCGAGGAATTTTTTATTCTCCACGTGGGGATTTCGAAATATCCACGTGGAAATCAGTTTTCCCCGACACGGTGCCGTGTCGATATGTAGTCAGCTCTAAATTATTGTAACAAGCCGGCATCGAATTTACCCAGAGA
>URKO01000170.1 GCA_900548415.1 uncultured Porphyromonas sp. | reverse complement strand
TTGCCATTTCCTCCCGAGAAAATCAGAAATATCCACCGAGCTATTTAAGAAATTCCTCGAGAGGAACTGAGACAAGCTCTTTTTTGTCATGCGTCAGCCCTGATGATTTCTACCCAAAATGCGGTAGTCCCAAATAAAATGAGTACTTTTGCACCAATTGTTGGATTCTAAAGAGAGATCGTCATGGCAAGAACGATAACTATCAAGCGAGGCTTGGATCTCAAACTAAATGGGACTGCGCCCCGTACCCTCCTGACTACACCTTCTGGCGGATCATCGTCCACCTATGCATGGGTGCCCGATGATGTGCCTGGGCTGACACCCAAGATGAAGGTGCATGTGGGAGATCATGTAGAGGCTGGCGACCCGATTGTCTACGATAAGCAGTACCCAGAGGTTTGGGTCACAGCACCCGTCAGTGGTGAGCTAGTCGCGATCAATCGAGGTGCTAAGCGTAAGATTATGAGCGTAGAGATACGCCCAGATGAGAGTCAGGCACAGCGCACCTTTGCCGTAGAGGGACTACTCGATGGTGAGGCAAGCAAGCTACAAGCTCTGCTGCTAGAGTCTGGCCTATGGACGCTCATACGTCAGAGACCTTACGATCGCATTGCTGATCCTACGATCGCACCACGAGATATATTTGTCACAGCACATCTGACCGCTCCGCTAGCTCCTGAGATAGACTACCTACTAGAGGGTCGTGAGGAGGAGCTACGCTTAGGGCTACGTGCCTTGGCTCGTCTTACAACTGGCAAGGTCTACGTAGGCGTCCCACACGACTGCAAGCAGCCTCTACACGAAGCGGTGGAGGGCGTCGAGCTGAGAGGACCACACCCTGCTGGTAATGTGGGAGTGCTAATCAACCATGTGGCTCCTATTAACAAGGGCGAGACGGTCTGGACACTTCGTGCTACAGATGTGGTACTCATCGGTCGTCTTCTGATGACGGGGCATGTGGATTACAGCCGTCGCATTGCCATCATGGGTAGTCATGCTGCAGAGCATGGCTATATGGATATACTGCCTGGCTGTCGTATCGAGAGTTTGGGTAAGCTGGCTCTGGATGGGTGTAAGACGCGCGTTATCGCAGGCGATGTGCTGACAGGTATACAGCTCACGGAGGAGCGTCCTTTCCTCCCGATGAGTTGCGACCAGATCACGGTGATTCCTGACGGGTCTGATCGTGATGAGCTGCTCGGATGGGCTATGCCCCGTTTCGGCGAGTTTAGCCAGAGTCGTACCTATCTCAGCTGGCTCATGCCTCGCAAGCACTATACGCTGGATGCTCGCCTCAAGGGAGGCAAGCGTGCGATGATCATGAGTCATGAGTTGCAGAGCGTCTTCCCGCTAGATATCCATGCGGAGTATCTGCTGAAGGCGATTCTAGCTTTTGACATTGACAAGATGGAGGAGCTAGGCATCTACGAGGTGGCTCCCGAAGACTTTGCCCTGTGCGAGTTTGTCGACACCTCCAAGATGGAGCTGCAGCACATCGTGCGTCAAGGTCTAGACCTTCTATATAAAGAGATGAACTAAAAAATAGCCTCACGGGGGAGCAAAGCTTCGTCTCCGTAAGGCTATGGACTATGACTACTATATTATATGTCACTAAAAGATAGATTCAACAAGCGACGCTCTCAGTTTGAGCCTGGGGGTAAGCTGCATGCGTTTCACTCGCTCTTTGACGGGTTTGAGACCTTCCTCTATGTGCCGCACACAACGGCGGCTCCACGAGGGGGCGTGCATGTACATGATGCGATAGATAGCAAGCGTGTCATGAGTACCGTGGTGCTAGCACTAGTGCCTGCGCTACTCTTTGGTATGTACAATGTGGGACTCCAGCACTTCATCGCGATCGGTCAGACGGCTGGCTTCTGGTCGATGTTTTGGTTTGGCTTCCTAGCAGTACTGCCTAAGATCGTGGTCTCCTACGTAGTGGGACTAGGTATCGAGTTTACCGTAGCTCAGTGGAAGCACGAGGAGATACAAGAGGGGTACCTTGTGACAGGTATGCTGGTCCCGATGATCGTCCCCATAGGTACGCCACTCTGGATGATTGCTGTGGCTGTTGCTATGTCGGTGATCTTCGCTAAGGAGGTCTTCGGTGGTACGGGCTACAACGTCTTCAACGTGGCTCTGGTAACCCGTGCCATCCTCTTCTTTGCCTATCCAGCAGCGATGACAGGTGACAAGGTCTTCGTTCGTACGGAGCCTATCTTTGGCTTCGGTGGCGGTGGCGATATGGCTGCGGCTGCTGTAGACGGATTCTCAGGAGCTACCCCCTTGGGTCAGGTGGCTACGGCTGGCGACACGCTCCCCACGATCGTGAATACGCTCGGTGAGCCTTCCTCGCTATGGGACGCTTTCTGGGGCTTTATACCTGGTAGTATCGGCGAGGTTTCGACCTTTGCGATCCTACTCGGTGCTATCCTGCTAATCTGGACGGGCGTGGCAAGCTACAAGATCATCGTGAGTGGTGTAGTAGGTGCAGCGCTGATGACGCTCCTCTTCAACGCTATCGGTACGACCGCTGCTATGCAGCTCGACATCACGCATCACCTGCTCTATGGTGGCTTTGCCTTCGGTCTTGTTTTTATGGCGACTGACCCTGTTACCTCGGCTCGTACCGAGACGGGCAAGTGGATCTACGGTCTCCTCGTGGGTGTCATGTGCGTCTTCATACGTGTCCTCAACCCTGGTTATCCTGAGGGTATGATGCTCGCTATCTTGCTGATGAACGTCTTCGCACCGCTCATCGACTATGTGGTAGTAAACAAAAACGTCGCTAAGCGCAAGAAGCGCTGGGCAACGGCAGCTAAACATTGATCTTCCTTACGACTATGAATAGAGATAGTAATACCTACACGATCCTCTACGCAGCCATTATGGTGGTCGTAGTCGCAATAGCTCTAGCGCTCACGGCTGTGGCTCTACGCAAGCCGCAGCAGGAGAATGAGCGCATTGACAAGATGCAGCAGATACTACGTGCTGTACATCTGGAGCCTACCAAAGATCAAGTCATCCCCACCTATACGAAGGTGATCAAGCAAGAGCTACTGGTCAATGGTCAGGGCGAGGTGATCGCTACTTTTGAGGGTGATCAGATTGCTCAGAATGAAGCTTTCCAGATGAACACGGCCAATCAGTTTAAACTTCGTCAGCAAGACCCTTCACTCGGACTCCCTGTCTACGTGGCAGAGGTCGAGGGACAGCAGCTCTACATCTTCCCGATGGATGGGGCTGGTCTATGGGGAGCTATCTGGGGCTTCCTAGCTGTGCAGGCAGATGGGTCTACCGTCTATGGTACCGACTTCTCGCACGCTGGTGAGACACCAGGACTGGGTGCAGAGATCGCTACGAAGCACTTCTCAAAGGAGTTCGTCGGCAAGCAACTCTATCGTGACGAGCAGTTTAAGTCTATCGCCGTCGTCAAGCATGGTCGCTCGCTCGATGACCAAGACTACGTGGACGGCATCTCCGGCGGTACGCTCACGAGCAATGGTGTCAACAATATGCTCTGGAGCTCTATCCACGAGTACCTACCCTACATAGAGCAGATACGTGGAGCTCAAGCAGTAGCAGTAGAATAACCAAGAGAGAGTAATCTAAGCTATGAGTAAGATAAGTAATAAAGAGGTGCTCCTAGGGCCTCTCAATAAGAATAACCCGGTCACCGTACAGGTGCTCGGTATATGCTCTGCGCTGGCGGTCACCGCTCAGCTCAAGCCCGCT
>URKO01000169.1 GCA_900548415.1 uncultured Porphyromonas sp. | reverse complement strand
TGGGCGATGAGCCTATCCTCAAGTCTGAGATAGAAAACCAAAAGCTCTACATGCGCTCTCAGGGGATGCCTCTCGAGGGAAACCCTGACTGCTACCTCACGGAGCAACTAGCTGTCCAGATGCTCTTCCTGAACCAAGCTAAGATCGATAGTATCTCGGTAGATAATACTAAGGTAGACCGAATTGTGGATAACTTTATGGAGAGCCTCGTTCAGCAGATCGGCTCCCGTGAGCGTCTTGAGGAGTACTTCAATCGTCCCTACTCCAGCATTCGTGAGCAGCAACGCATCATGGCGGTCAATAATGAGATCGTCCGACAGATGCAACAGAAGATCATCCAGGGAGTGGCCGTAACGCCCACAGAGATCCGCTCCTACTACGCTCAGATACCACAAGACAGCTTACCATACATACCAGATGTCGTCGAGGTCCAAGCACTTCGTATCACGCCCGACATCGAGCTAGCAGCTATTGACCAGATCAAAGAGCAGCTCAGAGGCTACTCCGAAGATATCCTCGCTGGGCGTCGCGACTTCTCCACGATAGCACGTCTTTACTCACAGGACTCGCGCACATCCCTGCGTGGTGGTGAGTATGGCTTCGTGGCTCGTAGCTCTCTAGAGCCTGAGTTTGCTCAGGTTGTCTTCGCACTATCTGACACCAAGCAGGTCTCTCCTATCATACGTACCGCCACAGGCTATCACATCGTACAGCTTATTGAGAAGCGTGACAACACGATCAACTTCCGTCACATACTCCTCAAGCCGAGCGTAGCTCCTGACAAACTACAGCAAGCAGTCAACAAAGCGGACTCTGTCGCTGTGCAGGTACGCAATGGCAAGACCTCCTTTGACGATGCCGTCGTCCTATGTAGCAACGTCGATGAGACGAAAAACAACTTTGGTCTCCTCCTCAACGAAGGCTACGAGAGCGACCGCTACGGCACGGCACTCTTTACCATGTCCGAGCTACAGCAAGACTTCGCCTCTTATGTAGACAAGATGCAGGTGGGCGATGTCTCTCCCGCCTTTGTCTCTCAAGATGCCAACGGCAATACGCAGGTCGTACTCCTCAAGCTCAAGCGTCGCGTCGCAGGTCACCGCGCCGACATGGCTACCGACTTCCAGCTCATCAAGCAGCTAGCTCTGCAGGACAAGAAGCAGAAAGAGCTAGACAAGTGGATCGTCCAGCACCAGAAGAGTACTTATATACGCATCAGCCCTGACTATCAGCAGTGCGACTTCCGCTATCCAGGTTGGATCAAGAAGTAGCACCTACGCTTCCTCAGAGGAGGTGATCGCGTACCCACATCTCTACCCATTAGACTATAGAGTCTCATGTCCTTTCAGTCTCACCAAGTGACCACTACACAGCGACTACTACTCACCCTCAGCGGGCTAGTGGCGGTCGCTCTAGTGCTTTTTGTGGGGCTACCACTATGGGGCGGCACGGCGAGCCTACACCCCGTCACTCATGTCGCGGATGCTCCAGCTCCTCCCCCCACGATGGTGCGAGGCAAGCGGCTCATCATCCTCGACCATGCCGATGTACTCAGCCACGATCAGGAGACACACCCAGACATTGTCATCCTTACGGGCAATGTGCGTCTCAGGCATGGCAGCTGGATCATGACCTGCGACAGTGCCAATCTCAACGAGACGACCAATTCCTTTGACGCCTTCGGTCATGTGCAGATCCTAGAGGGAGACTCGATCTCGATCACCGCTGGAGATATGCTATACGACGGTATGACCGCTATGGCAGAGCTGCACGACAATGTGATATTGACGAAGAATGTGACGACACTCTTCACCGAGAGGCTCTTCTACGATCGCAACCAAAAGGTCGGTTACTACGACAACTTCGGCACCCTGGCCGACTCGGTCAATACGCTCACCTCTATCTACGGTGAGTACAACACCAGCTCCGACGAGGCACTCTTTCAGAACGAGGTACACCTAGAGAATGACCGCTTTACCCTCGACACCGACATACTGCACTACAATACGAAGACCTCGATCTGTCGTATCGTCAGCCCCACCCTCATAGAGACCAAAGACTCGGTCACGATCGAGACAGACCGTGGCTTTTACAATACAGACACCGAGCAGAGCATCCTCCTCGACCGCTCGCTCATCACGCATCCCGATGGCACCATGACGGGAGACTCGATACTCTACGACAAGAAGAGACAGATCTGCCAGGCCTTCTACGATGTGGTGATCGACAACCAGGAGGACAAGGTAACCTACTTCGGCGACTACGGCTATCTCGATGAGGCCAATGGCTATACCTACGCCACAGGACGTGCCTACGTCATGGACTACTCCGAGGAGGACACCCTATATATGTCTGCCCAGATTATGGAGGGCATCAAGCGCAATCTGCCTCCGGCCCCAGGCACTACCGACTCGCTAGAGGTCAAGTACACCAAGGGGTACCACGATGTGCGCCTCTACCGCAAGGATATACAGGCCATCGGTGACTCCATACACTACTTCTCCGTCGACTCGCTCATCAAGCTCTTTGGCAGTCCTATCTTGTGGAACGATTCCACACAGCTCAAGGGTGACACTATCTATGCTCACCTTGCCAACGATACGATCGACCACGCCTTCGCTTGGCAAAACGCCTCGACCGTGCGCTGGATCGATTCGGTCAAGCAGGACCGTGTCAAGGCCGATACGATCCAAGCTTACTTCCGCGAAGGTACGCTCGACCACGCTTTCTATCGCTCCAACGTGGAGTCACGCTACTACCTGCAGCAGGAGAAAGCGAAGCATTACTACGCCCTCGCTCAGGTGCGAAACCCGCAGATGGACGTTTACATTGCCGATGACAAGCTCGACCACATCCTCTGGCATGGCAAGGCTGAGGGGACGATCCACCCGATCCAAGACCTCACCGATGAACTGCGTCAGATGAGCGGAGCCGAGTGGCATGGTGACAAGCGTCCGCTCACGCCTGAAGATGTCATCCCCGACCGCACAGCACCGCTAGAGTCTACCGACTCGCTCGCTACACTGCAAGGTCAAAACAACAAGATGAGCCAAGGCTTCGACGGACTAGCCGCCTGGCAAGCCTTCTACAAGGAGTACCAGCAAGCCATCGAGAAGCCCAAGCCTGCAGAAGCTAAGCCTGCAGAAGCTAAGCCTGTAGCAGCCTCCGACACGACTGCCGTAGCTGAGACGCCACTCTCCATCTACATACGTCGCCCACTAGAGAGCGACAGCAGCTCCGTACAGTCTCGCGCAGACTCGCTCCAGAGCTACATACACCTTTTACCTCTATACTCATGGGACTCATATATAGACCACGACAACCGCGCAGCTTCAACCACAAACCCATCTATTGGGACCCCAAGAAGGAGCAGCTCCAGCGACGCATCGAGCAGATCAGACGAGAGCTCGAAGCTGCCGAAGGCTCCGACGCAGCAGGAAGTAGCGACGACGCCAACAAAGCCCACGACAAGCAAGTAGAGGCTGACTACGGCTCTGGCGAAGCGTTTCGTGAGAGTCTCTCGGAGAGTCTCTACGGTGGTACACGTCATCTCAAGAAGCAGCGAGACCGAGGCATAGACAACTACGCCCGCTCGGGCATCATCCTGCGCTGCATCCTGACGCTCATCCTCTTAGGCTTCATCGTCTGGGTACTATACTATAGACAGGGTCCCCTCTTCTCCTTCCTATGAGCGAAATCATACACCTCCTCCCGGACAGCATTGCCAATCAGATAGCCGCTGGTGAAGTGATCCAGCGACCAGCCTCTATGCTCAAAGAGCTGGTCGAAAACGCCATCGACGCCCATGCC
>URKO01000168.1 GCA_900548415.1 uncultured Porphyromonas sp. | reverse complement strand
TGTGTGCCACCGATAGCCCACGAGGTCTCGTACTGCACCGCCCAGCCATAAAGGTTGGCAAAGGAGATATCGCAGATAGGCTCTGCAGCATAATATATATAAGGAAAGACTGTGGAGCGGTCGGCTACATCAATCTGTCTAAAAGGGGTCATAATCTATCTCTTAGTGGCTCAGAAACTCCTGAGCACGTCGTCTGATCGTCTCATACATCGACTGAAGCCCATTGCTCCGTGTCGGTGAGAGGTGTGACTGGAGTCCCAGTCGGTCAATGAAGTAGAGAGGTGTCTCTACGATAGCCTGTGCGGGCTGGTCATTGTAGCAGTAGAGGAGCATGGCGGCAATGCCCTTGGTGATGAGCGCATCACTATCAGCCTTGAGGTGTAGCGTGCCGTCTTCCTGTGGAGCGATGATGATCCACACCCGGCTCTGACAGCCGTCGATGAGGTTTTCGCTCGTATGCTCTGCATCATCGACAGGCTCCAGCTGGTCGCCCAGATCGATGATCATTTGGTAGCGATCCATCCAGTCGTCTACCAGTTCAAACTGTGAGATGAGCTCCTCTTGTCGTTCGTCTATAGTCATAAGTTGATGAGTCTAATCAGTGAGCATCTAGATCTTTGAGCACCGCCATGACGGTATGCCCGACAGCTCCCAGCGTCTCTGCCGAGATGTTGCTCATGTTATCTTGTAGTGTGTGCCAATAGGGGGCAAAGCCCTCTTCGCTCCGTGGATCGTAATTGACAATATCAATGCAGGGGATGCCAAGATTGCGAATCACGGGCACATGGTCGTCGGTCAAGCCCCCACCGTCAGCTTGGTAAAAGTAGGATCCGTAGCCTAGTTCGACCGCTTTGCTCCACACTTTCGTAAGTAGCTGCGGTGCGTAGCTCTTGGAGAAGTACTCCCAGTAGAAGGTCGCATCACGCCCGCCTACCATATCTAGCAGGATGCCGCCCATCGCTTGATAGTCAGCCACGTGCGGATTCTTGCTCCAGTAGGTAGAGCCTAGACACCAGCTCTCTTCGTCTGAGTAAGCACCGTAGTCCTCTCCATCGAAGAGCACGATGTCCACGCCGATCGTCTGAGGCGGCGCGACACTGCCTAGTAGCCGAGCCACCTCAAGTAGGACGCCTACGCCACTAGCTCCATCGTCTGCGCCAAGGATTGGCTGCGTATGGTTGGCAGCATTAGGATCTTTGTCGGCCCAGGGACGTGTATCCCAGTGCGCCATGAGGAGGATGCGTTGCGAGGCAGAGGGGTTGTACGAAGCGATCAGATTGGTCAGCGGAAGCTTCGTCCCGTCATGTGCTGTCGCCTCAAAGCTTTGCTCCACGACCGTGGCGCCGTACTGCGTCAGTTGCTCTTTCATCCACGCAAGACAAGCGGTATGTCCCGAAGATCCTGGGACGCGAGTCCCAAAGGCGACCTGCTTGGCCACAAAGTTGTAAGCACTATCCGCCTCAAAGGGCGTAGCCACGCGGGGCGTCTCCTGCTCCTCCTGATTCGTTTGCTGGCTCTGCTGGTCCTTATTGCAAGAAAGCAACAAGAGGCTGAAGAGCAGCGGTAAGATATATTGTGTGATACGTATCATAAGAATTAAAAGCTAAGTGGGTCAATGCTCGATCCCAGTGCGAGATAAGACTCCGTCCTGGTAATAGTGCTTGACCTCTGCAAAGTTAGTGACAAGCTGACAATGTGGGAGCAACTCCTCGCAGTATTGTCGTCCCGTGAGGACCAGTTCGCACACTTCGGGGCGCTGCTTGATGGCATCGATGAGATCTTCGACTCTGAGCAATCCCAAGCCAACAGCCATAGAGACCTCGTCCCAAATGACTAGATCGTACAGTCCCGAGCACATCTGCTCGACGGCTCGTGCCAGCCCTTGCTCGGCAGCCTGCACGTCCTGAGGACTAGCCGCGTGATCTATCAGGCAGCCCGTGCCGCCATACATCGATCCATACAGCTCGATGGTACACTCCTCACGCTTCGTATGCTGCTCCAGAAAGAGAACATCACCGTAGCGCATCGTCTTGATGAACTGCCCAATGTAGACCCGCCCACCATGACCGAGCGTGCGCATGGTCAGTCCCATGGCTGCGGTACTCTTACCTTTGCCCGTACCGTAATAGTAGTGGACGAAGCCTCGCTCCCACATGCTCATTAGCGATTGACAGGCTCATAGTGAAAGCCTCCTCCGTCCTGCTGCTTAGCAGACGAAGAGCTTCCACTGTCTCTCAGCTGGCTAGCCGCTTGACTGCTACTCTTTTTGTGGAGCGACTTGAGCTGTACCTTAGGTCCTTGCGACATAACACCAGGACCGCTATAGTATTGACGTGCCTCGGGGAGGAACTCCTGGATGGCTCGTATGCGGTTCTGATCACTCGGGTGAGTGCTGAGGAACTCAGGTGTCTTCTGTCCCTGCTGTGCCATCTTCTGCCAGAGCGTCACGGCTGCTGCAGGATCGTAGCCCGCCATAGCCATGAAGACCATGCCGATCTTGTCCGCCTCATACTCCTGCTTGCGACCATAAGGAAGCGAGACCAAGAGCTGCGAACCGATCGGATAAACCTGCTGTAGGATGCCCCCGAGCGCTGCACTCTTCGAGCCGACCATCCCTGTCAAGACCTGTCCGCCTAGCTGCGTAAGCATCTCACGGCTGATACGCTCATTGGCATGCTTAGCCACAGCGTGAGAGACCTCGTGCGCTATGACCGCTGCTAGCTCGTCGTCGGTAGGACGCGTCGCTTGAAGCAATCCACTATAGACGACGATCTTGCCACCAGGCATACAGAAAGCGTTGACCTGACGATCACGGACGAAGTTAAACTCCCACTGTGTCGCTTGCGCTATCTGGTCGTATCCGTTGTTGCGTAGATAGTTGTCGGTAGCCTGTGCTATACGCTGCGCCACACGGAGCGTCTGCTGTCCTTGGGGCGAGTTGTTGTCCACGTTCGCCTTGCGAATAAACTGATTATATTGTTGTGCGCTGGCCGCCGATATCTCAGCGTCCGACACAAGATTGAGCTGCTGTCGTCCCGTGATCGGCACGACGCCACACCCGACTAGTAAGAGCGTCAGGGTGAGTGCTGTAAACCATCTTGCTATTTGTGTCATCTTCGTAGTATGTTGATTAAGTCTATGAGAGCGTAGTCTCTACTAGTGCAAAGATACTCTTTTCGCGGTAGCTGTGCCATAGCCCCAGGGAATCGAGATTACGCGCTGAGCTTCTTATATAGAAGTAGTACGCTACCATTGACTACCTCGTCTTCCGCTCGTTCGTTTGCTCTAACACAGACTCCTCTAACTGTTTTAAGGCTCGTATTTCCTCCAATTCTTCTTCACGAATACGCTCTCGCTTACGACGCTGGTCAAACTCTGCATAGATGGCTTTAACTCGCTCCTCCATCTGCTTGCGAGAGACGGCACCCTTACCTTGCAGTAGCTCCTTGCCTTGAAACTGTAGCAAAGCATCGACATTGTTTCGCCAGTAGCTAAGCGTAAGGTCTTTACGCTCTTTGACCCGAAGCTCTGCAGAGTCCAAGAAGAGGATTGTGAGTCTATTGAGTAGATCGATCTCCTCCTTATCTAGATAGTTTTTAGCAATCATGATATCCTGCTTTCTCACGACGCTGCCCTGCCAAGAGGTTAGAGCCATATTCGGCTTGCTAGCGTCGGCTCGTGAGAGTATCAGCTCAGGAGCCGTCTGATGAGTCACGGCATAGATCAGCTTGTTCTGTGTCTCTGCAAAAAACATCTGCGTATTCTTGTCATTAGCATCGTAATCGCTACTTAGAGCTAAGAGATCACGCACC
>URKO01000167.1 GCA_900548415.1 uncultured Porphyromonas sp. | reverse complement strand
CGCAGTAGTCTCAAGGTGACACAGTCACCCCATCACGCAGAATATCGGATGAGGCTTTTTACAAACCAAACGAGGGAGTACCACCACTGCTGGTGATACTCCCTCGCTGGTGAAGGAGTGTGGCCCCTAGTCTTTGGCTCTAGTATTTAGCTTTAGTGCTTAGCTTTGGGCTTGATGCGGTAGAGCTACCACTAAGAGGACTGACTACTTAGAGTAGTCGTAGAAGCCCTTGCCACTCTTGCGTCCGAGCTGTCCAGCACGTACCATCTTGCGGAGCAAGGGGTGTGGACGATACTTGGGATCGGCGTACTCATTGTTGAGCACCTCCATGATGGCTAGGCATACGTCTAGACCGATGAAGTCGCCCAGTGCGAGCGGTCCCATGGGGTGATTAGCACCGAGTTGCATAGCGGTATCGATCTCCTCGACGGTAGCTACGCCATCGGCATACTCACCGATAGCCTCGTTGATCATCGGGATGAGGATACGATTGACTACAAAGCCTGGAGCCTCGCTCACCCTGACGGCAGTCTTGCCAAGCTTCTCACAGAGTGTGAGTGTAGCCTCGAGGGTCTCCTCAGAGGTGCACTGACCGCTGATGACCTCGACGAGCTTCATGACAGGTACGGGGTTGAAGAAGTGCATACCGATGACCTGCTCAGGACGCTTAGTGACGCTGGCTAGCTCGGTGATGCTGAGCGAAGAGGTGTTTGTAGCAAAGATTGCTGAGGGCTGTACGAGACCATCGATCTCGCGGAGTATCTCCTTCTTGACCTCCATCTCCTCAGAGATAGCCTCGATGACTAGATCGGCCTGAGCGATGTCGGCGTAGTCGGTCGTGACGGTGATGCGTCCGATGATCTGGTCAGCGTCCTCGGCGGTCATCTTGCCCTTCTCGACGAGACGGGTAAGCCCTTTGTTCATACGTTGCATAGCACGGTCTAGCGACTCGTTGCTACGTCCTTTCATCGTGACGGCGAGACCCTTCTGCGCCATCGTCTGCACGATGCCTGCACCCATGGTGCCATTGCCTAATACGACTATTTTCATAAAGTGATTGGTTTAAAATAGAGCGTGCCGCAGGGGTGGCGACACGCTCTAGTAAGTTTTAGAATTGTGGTTTACGCTTCTCTAAGAAAGCGGACATACCCTCGCGCTGCTCGGGATGTGCGAAGGCGTTGCTAAAGAGATCGTTCTCGATGGCAATGCCTGTATCGATATCACTCTGCAGCCCCCTATTGATAGCTCGCTTAGAGATCGCTACGGCGTGTGGCGACTTGCTTGCTATCTCCTCAGCCAGCTCGGTCACGGTGGGCATGAGTGCGTCAGGCTCTACGACACGGTTGACGAGTCCTAGAGTGAGTGCCTCGTCTGCCTTGATGACACGTGCGGTGTAGATGAGCTCCTTGGCGGCGCCTGCCCCGATGAGACGGGGTAGACGCTGTGTGCCACTGAAGCCTGGGGGGATGCCTAGACCGACTTCGGGCTGACCAAACTTAGCCTTGTCACTGGCGATGCGTAGGTCGCACGCTAGGGATAGCTCGCAGCCACCACCGAGTGCAAAGCCGTTGACCGCGGCTATGACGGGGCAGTAGAGCAGCTCTACCTTGCGAAAGACACGAGCACCACGTTCTCCGAAGGCGAGTGCCTCCTGGGGCGTTAGCTCTGCCATCTCGGCTATGTCAGCCCCCGCAACGAAGGAGCGTCCGGCTCCTGTGATGACGAGGACGCGCACGGTGCGCTCCTGAGCGATCTGATCGATGACGATCTCTAGCTCACTGAGTACCTGCGTAGAGAGTGCATTGAGTGCTTCGGGGCGATCGATCGTTAGCGTACCGATCTGCCCATTAGCACTGACACTATAATGTATGGTCTGGAAGTCTGTCATGGCAGTGTAGGGTGTTTTTACTTCTTGTTAGCTTGAAGCGTCTTGAGACGCTCCGTGAGGACGGGCAGTACCTTGTGCAGGTCGCCTACGATACCGAGGTCGGCTACCTGGAAGATGGGAGCAAACTTATCCTTGTTGATGGCAATGATATACTCCGACTCCTCCATACCAGCGAGGTGCTGGATAGCTCCTGAGATACCGCATGCGAAGTAGATGTCAGGACGTACGGTCTTACCAGTCTGTCCGACCTGTCTCTCATGCCCGATGATACCAGCATCGACCATAGCACGTGAGGAGGATACCTCAGCCTTGATGGTCTGTGCTAGAGCCTTGAGCTTGTCAAAGCCACCGTCGGTACCTACACCACGTCCGCCAGATACAAGTACGCTAGCCTCAGTGATGTCGACCATGTTCTTGGTTTCGTGCTTCTTGCTGACGAGGCGTACCTTAAAGCGACGCTCGTCAAAGGGCACCTTGACCTCCTCGACCTCGCCGGTGCGTGTCTTATCGTCGGCCTTGCGACGCATGACGCCTGGGCGTACGGTAGACATCTGAGGTCTATTTTGATCGCAGACGATGGTCGCCATAAGGTTACCACCGAAGGCGGGACGGGTCATCATGAGGTTGCGGTCATCACCGATCTCAAGAGACGTACAGTCTGCCGTGAGACCTGTGTGTAGACGAGCAGAGAGACGTGGAGCTAGGTCACGCCCGATGGTGGTAGCACCAAAGAGGACGATCTCAGGCTTGTAAACGGTGATGAGGTGATAGACAGCCTGTGCGTACTGCTCGGTGAGATAATCTTTGAGATTGGGATCATCGACGACTAGTACACGATCAGCACCTGCATGGATGAGCTGGTCTGCTAGCCCCTTGACCTGATAGCCACATAGGATGGCGGTGACCTGCTCATTGATCTGATCGGCTAGCTCACGAGCCTTGCCGATGAGCTCAAAGGCTACATTCTGGATGACGCCCTCGCGTTGCTCAGCGAAGACTAGAATTCCTTTATACTGTGTCTTATCCATATCAGATGATGAATTTATCTTTAAGTTTCTCGATAATCAAATCAGCAGCCTCCTCAGGTGTCAGCTCCTCGTAGAGTGTACCCATAGCCTTGGCACCCTTAGTAAAGGACTTCTTGACACGCGTGGGAGAGCCCTTGAGTCCTAGACGCTCCTCCTCGACGGGGAAGCTGTCAGCTGTCAGCGTAGTGATCTCCTTGTCGAAGGCGGTCATGATGCTGCTGACGTTCATATAGCGAGGCTCGTAAGCAGATGCTAGGAAGGTGAGCATACAGGGAGTCTCGACCTCTAGGGTTTCGTGTCCCTCCTCGACATTGCGCATGACGGTCAGGGTCTTCTTGCCATCATAGTCTACATGCTCTACGTAGGTGATCTGAGGCAGGTCTAGCTGCTCAGCGATCTGAGGACCTACCTGTGCTGTATCACCATCAATAGCCTGACGACCTGCGAGGATGATATCGTAATCGAGCGTCTTGAGTGCATGAGAGATGGTATAGCTCGTAGCGAGGGTATCGGCACCTCCGAAGCGACGATCTGAAATGAGATAACCCTTGTCACAGCCCATAGCAAATGCCTCACGGATGATGGCGGTAGCCTGGGGAGGTCCCATGGTGATGACGCTCACCTCAGCGCCAAACTGATCCTTGAGGAGCAGAGCCTGCTCGAGTGCCCCCTTATCGTCGGGGTTCATAATGCTGGGTACGCCATCACGGATCAGTGTGCCCTTGACGGGGTCAAGCTTGATCTCAGTGGTATCGGGTACCTGCTTGATACATACTATAATCTTCATATGTCTAATAAGTGTCCTAAGGGGTCATTACTTGAGTAGGTGCGCTGCGATAACCATACGCTGTACCTCGCTGGTACCCTCGTAGATCTCGGTGATCTTAGCATCACGCATCATGCGCTCTACAGGATACTCACGGGTGTAGCCGTAGCCACCGTGGAACTGT
>URKO01000166.1 GCA_900548415.1 uncultured Porphyromonas sp. | reverse complement strand
AGGGGCATTTCTTTATATTGTACTTCTCTAAAGCCTGCCCTACGGATCAGTGCCGTCATCTCCTCTCGCTGTGGCATCACCTTGATAGAGGCTGGGAGATAGCTGTAAGCAGAGCGATCGTGAGCGCATAGCTGTCCGATCCACGGTATCAACCGCTTGGCGTAGATGTTATACCCCTGCCTCAGTAGCCCTACACGAGGCTCGCTCAGCTCCAGTATAGCGAGCCTTCCTCCAGGTCTGAGGATGCGGTGCATCTCTCGCAAGCCTTGTAGCGGGTCCGAGAAGTTTCTAATGCCCAGTGTGCAGGTCACCGCATCGACCGACTGCGTGGCTAGAGAGAGCTCCTGACAGTTCTCCGCCGATAGCGTTACAGACGCTGTCCGTGCAGCCCGCTTGACACGCTCAGCAGCTACCGCCAGCATACCCTCCGAGAGGTCCACGCCAACTATCTCACGTACCGACGGCAAGTATCGCGAGAGCATCAGGATCATATCTCCCGTACCGCAGGCCAGATCAGCCACCTGGCGAGGCGCATAGTCCGCCAGATGCTCTATGACCTGCCAGCGCCAAGCCAGATCCATACCGCCCGTCATGAGGCGGTTCATCGAGTCATAGTGTCCAGCGATGCGGTCAAACATCTGTCGCACGTAGCGAGACTTACCATCTAGAGATACAGACATAGTAATATAGAGATTAGAACCAGCGACTAGGGAGGTAGTACACAGCCCCCTAGTCGCTGGTCCATATATGTAATCAGGTTGTTGTTACTTCTTCAGGAAAGCTAGCAGATTGTCCTCGATACGCTTAGCCACATCTTGGGTCTGCTCCTTGACGAAGGTCTTGCCCGTGATATGCTCGTAGAGCTCTATGTAGCGATCACTCACAGAGGCCGCATACTCAGGCGTGATGGTAGGCATCTTCTGCCCAGCCTTACCCTGGAAGCCCTGCTCGATAAGCCACTGACGGACGAACTCCTTCGAGAGCTGTCGCTGAGGCTCACCCTTAGCTTGGCGCTCCTCGTAGCCCTCGAGGTAGAAGTAGCGAGAGGAGTCGGGCGTGTGGATCTCGTCGATCAGGATCACCTTGCCATCCTTCTTACCAAACTCATACTTCGTGTCCACGAGGATCAGTCCCCGCTCACGAGCGATGCGTGTCCCCTCCTCAAAGAGTGTCCGCGTGTACTGCTCGATCACCTTGTAGTCCTCCTCCGAGATCAGTCCAGAGGCGATGATCTCCTCACGGCTAATGTTTTCGTCGTGACCCTCATCAGCCTTGGTCGTTGGGGTGATGATTGGGTGTGGGAGACGCTCATTCTCCTTCAGTCCCTCGGGTAGCTCTATACCGCAGATCGTGCGCTCGCCAGCCTGGTAAGCACGCCATGCGCTACCAGCTATGTAGCCACGTACGATCATCTCCACCTTAAACGGCTCGCAGCGGTGTCCCACCGTAACCATCGGATCGGGAGTTGCTATCTTCCAGTTAGGTACGAGGTGTGCCGTAGCGTCAAGCTGCTCAGCAGCTATCTGGTTGAGCACCTGTCCCTTGTAGGGGATACCCTCAGGGAGTACCACGTCAAAGGCTGAGATTCTATCCGTAGCGACCATCGCTATCAGATCGCCCTCAAGGAAGTATACATCTCTCACCTTGCCATGAAAGACAGATTGGATACCTGGGAGAGATAGGTCGGTGTGTGTTAGTGCTTGATTCATTGTATTATGATCAATAATTGATTTGCTAAAAGGCGCTTGCCCTCTCCTCAGCCTAGCCGGGAGAGGACAAAGTTTCTATGAGTCTTTACTTTGATCCTTATCTAAGTCTATATCCTGCTGTTGGCGAGTCTCTTGTGTAGGCCGTCCGCTCTGCAGAGCTTGATGCTCATTGCGATCGTAAGCATCCACAACCAGCTGCACGATCGGGTGACGCACGATATCCTGCGCATCAAAGTAAACAAAAGGTATCTGCTCCACATCGCTCAGGATCCGCTCAGCAATGCGCAAGCCCGAGGTGACACCCCTAGGCAGGTCTACCTGCGAGAGGTCGCCCGTGATAATCATCTTGCTATTGCGTCCGAGACGCGTGAGAAACATCTTCATCTGATGGTGGGTCGTATTCTGCGCCTCGTCTAGTATGACGACAGCATCATTGAGCGTACGACCACGCATATAGGCTAGCGGAGCGATCTGTATCACATCACTCTCCATATAGGTGCGTAGGCGCTGTGTCGGGATCATCTCCTCGAGCGCATCGTAGAGAGGCTGGAGGTAAGGGTCGAGCTTGTCCTTCAGTTCGCCTGGTAGGAAGCCCAGCTTCTCGCCCGCCTCGACAGCCGGACGCGAGAGTATGATACGACGTACCTGCTTCTCCTTAAGAGCCTTGACCGCTAGTGCTATCGCTATGTAGGTCTTACCAGTACCCGCAGGCCCGATCGCAAAGAGCATATCGTGATCTGCTATGGCCTCCACCATCTCACGCTGGTGAGCACCTCGGTAACCTATACTACGTCCTCTCGCTCCATAGAGCAGATGGTTGGGCGATACCTTGACCTCGGGGAGTTCCTCGCCCGTAGCCAGCTTGCGTATGGTCTGCTCCGTCAGGAGATTGTAGCGCGTGATGTGCTGGACTAGCTTATCGAGGAGTGCCGTCAAGAGCTGTATATCGGTCGTGTCACCCAGTATCTTGATGATTCGATCATGAGCCACGATCCGCAGCTTAGGGTAGAGGTTGCGTAGCAAGAGTAGGTACTCACGGTTAGGACCATAGAGTACTGCAGGATCTATCTCCTCTAGGATATATAGTCTCTCTGTCACTAGGCTTCGATACTCCTTATTTAATATAGGATGCTATCTCAGAGGCGATGCGAGCCATCTCCTCATCGGTAGGCTTCGTAGCGAGAGGTCCGTGAGCCACATCACCCTCACTATTGATCGGTATCAGATGCACATGTGCGTGTGGCACCTCCAGTCCTAGGACTAGCGTAGCCACCTTGCGGCAGTGCGTAGCCTCCTGTATAGCGCATGCCACCCGCTTGGAGAAAGCCATCAGCCCAGCCAGCTCCTCGTCCGTCAGATCGTAATAGTAGTCGACCTCACGCTTCGGGACCACCAGGGTATGCCCCAGTTGATAGGGATTGATGTCTAGAAATGCGTAGTGCTCCTCATCCTCTGCAATGCGGTAGGAGGGGATCTCACCCGCTATGATGCGACTAAAGATTGTAGCCATAGAGCATTCGTTTTTAGGGGAAAGTATTCAAGCAGCGTAGCCGCCTATCGAGTGATCTCTAGGATCTCAAAGACCAGCGTACCCGCAGGCACCTGTATCTCCGCTATATCACCCACCTTCTTGCCGAGGAGACCCTTAGCGATGGGTGTATTGACCGAGATCTTGTTTTCCTTAAAGTTTGCCTCAGCATCAGAGACGATGTAGTAGCTCTTCTCCTCGCCCTTCTTCTTGTTGAGTAGGCGCACATGGTTCAGTATCTGCACCTCATCAGTCTTAATCTGCGAAGGCTCCAATACACGTGCATTACCCAGCTGAGCCTTGAGCATAGCGATCTTATCCTCGAGATGAGCCTGCGCCTCCTTAGCGGCATCGTACTCAGCATTCTCCGACAGATCTCCCTTGTCCCGCGCCTCAGCAATCTGCTGTGTGACCTTAGGACGCTCCTCAGCCTCCAGCTGCTTGATCGTATTGTTGAGGGCATCGTATCCCTCTTGGGTCATATAGTAATATCCCATAGATATAGATTAGGTGATAATGATTTCTAATTCAGTCTAGTGCATATCCTATGAGTCGCACCACGCGGGCCATCTATCGGCTGGCGAAGGCACCTCATAGGCGTTGACCGGCTGCTCGCCTACCACGCCGGGATCTTCCGCGCTCTTATCGCAGCCGGTGAGCT
>URKO01000165.1 GCA_900548415.1 uncultured Porphyromonas sp. | reverse complement strand
GCTTCTTTGTCTTCATTGTTCAGTATTTAAGTTGTTGATTATGCGTATGTATGTCGTTAGTGCATGCGACCGTAGCCTAGCTTCTCTAGGACCTGATCGCTGATGTCGATAGATGGATTGGCAAAGACGATGCCTGCCGTAGAGCGGTCGAGGACTAGCTGGAATCCGCTCTGCGAAGCGATCTCCTTGATTGCTTGCCATATCTCGTCCTGTAGCGGCTTAACCATCTTAGAGCGACGCTCGAAGAGCTCACCCTCGGGGCCGAAGTACTTGCCCTGTAGCTCGGTGGCCTGCTGCTCGGTCTTGACAATCTCCTCCTCACGCTGACGCTTTTGCTCGGCTGTGAGGAAGACGAGGTCGCTCTGATACTTCTTATAGAGCGTCTCAGCCTTGTCTTGGAGTGTCTTGACTTCCTGTTGCCAACGCTTAGAGACGGTCTCGAGCTGCTCATTCATCATCTCATAGTTGGGGATGTTCTTGAGGATATACTGCATATCCACAAGCGCAAACTTCTGTGCTGATGCTCCCAGCGTCAGAGCTAGGAGGAGTGTGAGGAGATATAGATGCTTTCTCATAATATAGATGTTTAGAAGGTCTGTACTAGTGTATATAGATGGCTTGGGTACTTGTTTGTTTAAGTGGAGCAAGCCTCGTACTCATACGCTAAGGGGACTAAAACTCCTGACCCATGACGATATGTATGTTGCTACCGCCTCGCTGTGAGGAGCCGTCAGGCTTGTCAAAGCCATAGCCCCAGTCGAGTCCGAGCATGCCAAGGAAAGGTAGCGTGATACGGAAGCCAACACCAGCCGAGCGCTTGAGATTGAAGGCGTTGAAGTTGCTGATGTCTCGCCACGCATTACCTGCCTCGAGGAAGGCGACGGCCCACACATTGTATTGCCCCTCAAAGAGTATGGGCACATGTAGCTCAGCCATCATACGCATATAGGCATAGGCGTAGTCATAGTTGCCACCAGCGATCGATCCGTTGCTATATCCACGTAGCGGGATGGTCTCGTTGAGGAAGTTGCCTACATAGCCACTCATGTTGTCTCCACCCATGTAGT
Organism: uncultured Porphyromonas sp.; assembly: GCA_900548415.1. Taxonomy (GTDB): domain Bacteria; phylum Bacteroidota; class Bacteroidia; order Bacteroidales; family Porphyromonadaceae; genus Porphyromonas; species Porphyromonas vaginalis. The sequence continues at coordinate 2,848 of URKO01000165.1, read as the reverse complement.
AAGTGCCAAAGGGAGAACGCTTAAACGGCGTGTAGTGTCCGATGAAGCCTGCGTCTAGACGCGTCATGAGTACGGGCGTATACTTCACAGTGACAGGGTTCATGAGCGGGGTGAAGACCTTGCCCGAGAACTTCCACTTGTGATACTCTACAAAGCGGTAGCGATCCTCTGACTTGAGGTTGATATTGGAGTAGTCGATGCCGTCCCAAAGGGAATATGGAGGCGTGGCACTGACGGACAGGGTAAAGGAGGAGCCACGACGGGTGTAGATCGGGTTATCGATCGAGTTACGTGAGAGTGCCAGCGTGAGGCTTATGTCGTTAGCATGCCCATTGTGAAAGCCCTGGAAGGTCTCGTAGACCCAATCACGGAGGTAGTAGTGGGTATAGTTGAGCGTAGCATTGACGTTAAACCAGTTGTCAGGCCAGTTAAGTCGCTTACCGAAGCCGACCGTGGCGCCGAAGATGTGCATGGACTGGTTGGGGTTGTAGGAGTTTTCCATCAGCGACTGCCTATAACCACCATCGTATCCATAGCCACCATAACCGCCATAACCACCATAACCGTAACCACCATAGCCGCCGTATCCGCCATAGTAACCTGGGTAGTAACCCATACCCTGCGTACGATTATTATAGTAGCGGGTATCGATAGCGGTCTGCATGGAGTAGAAGAGCGATGCCGTAAAGAAGTTCGGACGCTTGCCACCAAACCAGGGGTCGGAGAATTGTAAGCTAAACGAGTGATAGTAGCGACCATTACTCATCGCATTGAGAGAGAGGGTCTGGCCATCGCCCTGCGGTATGAGACCACGGTACGCCTTCGGGTGGAAGAGGTTGTAGATCGAGAAGTTGGTAAAGTTGATACCCGCACGCCCGATGATACCCGCCTGAGACCAACCAAAGGAGAGCTCAAACTTGTCATTGTTTCTGCGCTGCAGCGAGTACTCTATATCTACGGTACCCTCCTGAGGGTTGGGGATTGGCGTGGGGAAGCTCTTCTCTGGATCAAAGTGCCCGAGCTGGTTGAGCGTCATCCAGGAGTTCATCATATCCTCCTTGCTAAAGAGCTTGCCAGGCTTCGTAAAGAGCTCACGACGCACTACCTCCTCGTAGATGTCATGGTTACCACGTATGATCACCTTATCGATAGTAGCCTGCGGGCCCTCGACGATGCGTAGGTCAAGCGATACGGAGTCACCCTCGACGTATGTCTCTACGGGATCTATGCCTGAGAAGATATATCCATTGTTGTAGTAAAGATTGGCGACAGCATCGTCTTCGACGTAGAGACGCTTCGTCAGACGATCCTGATCATACACATCACCATGCTGCATGCCGAGCATAGCCTCCAGGAGTGGCGTGGGGAACTTCGTATTGCCCACGAAGTTGATATCCTTGATGTAGTAGCGGTGTCCCTCCGAGATGTTGATGAAGATGTCGATCTGCTTGTCGTTTTTCGGATTGCGGGCGATAGAGTCTGACAGTATCTCAGCATCACGATAGCCCGCCTTGTGATAAGCGTTTAGGATGTTGTGCAGATCCTCACGATAGACGTCTTGGATGAATTTCTTGCTTTGGAAGAGCTCTAAGAGGGAGTTCCACAGATTGCCACGATTGAGTCGGAAGGTCTCGTTCGTCTTCTTCATCGCCTTGCGCAGATCTGTATCAGAGAGAGCTTTATTGCCTGAGAAGTAGATGTTAGCGATCTTCGTCTTGTACTTCTTATCGACCGTGATGCCGAGCTTGACATAGCCCTCACGAGATAGGTCAGGCTGCTGATCGAAGGTGACCTCCATCTCGCTATACCCCTTCTCATTGTAGTACTTCTGTATCAGTTGCTCCGTGCGATCTAGCACATTGGGCGAGAGCTGCATACTCTCTCGTAGACCTGTCTTGGTCTGCAGGTCTTCCTGCTCCGACTTCTTGATGTTGTGGAAGGTCACCGAAGCGATACGAGGATGCTGCTCCAGCTGCACCTCTAGCCAGACCTTGTCTCCCACATACTTAGTCACCAGCACACGTGCATTGGCAAAGGTACCATTGCGTGTGAACTGCTGTACCACCGCCGTTGTGGCAGCGCCTGGTATCTCTATGCGCTCCCCTACCTTGAGGCCTGTATAGCCTAGCAAAACCTCCTGATCATATCCCTGTGCACCCGTTATGATCACACCCGCGATGGTCTTGGTAACGGGACGAGCGTAATCGATCTGAGGCGCATAGATCGTATCGGCAGGAGTAGTAGCAACTTGTGCGCTCACAGAGGTGACTGCGAGGAGCGCTATAAGTGCGAAGAGTATGTTGTGGTATCGTTGCATTGTCATCATTAAGAGATCAGATGGGGTCTGTGATATATGGGTCTGTGTTTTTACTGAAGCACCTTGCCAAAGCGTCGCTGGCGTGAAGCATAATCTGCCAATGCCTTGTCGAGCTCTGCCTCATCAAAGTCGGGCCATAATGTATCTGTGAAGTAAAGCTCTGTGTAAGCAGATTGTAATAAGAGGAAGTTCGAGAGCCTCTGCTCTCCACCTGTGCGAATGAGCAGGTCGGGCATCGGCATGCCACTGGTGTATAGGTAGTCATTGATCAGCTCGGGACGAGCCAGATCGTCGCTACTGAGTCGTCTGGACTGTACATCCGCAACGATATGTCGTATCGCATGGCTAACCTCTGTGTAGGAGGAGTAGCTGAGCGCGATGCATAGGGTGATACGCTGACCACCCTTCGTCTGCTCCATAGAGTCTCTAAGCTGCGCGGCTGTCTCGGCGGGCAACTGGTCTATATCTCCAATAGCTCGTAGTCTCACGCCCTCCTTGATGAAGCGTGGCGTGTACTCGTGAAGTCCCTCT
>URKO01000164.1 GCA_900548415.1 uncultured Porphyromonas sp. | reverse complement strand
AGGGTAAGCGAAGGCGCCTCCAATTGCTCTAGAAGAGTCTTGAGACGTATCTCTAGAGCCTCCTCACTACGCTGGGAGCGCGCCTTACGAGCTAGACAAAGGTCACAGCGTCCGCACGGCTCAGCCATCTCCTCGCCGAAGTAGTGTAGGAGCATCGCCTGTCGGCACCCCTGCTGACCATCTAGGTATGCGATCGTGGCGGCGAGCCGCTTGGTCATAGCCTCTTTGCGCAGCTCGTACACCTCTGGGGGGATGAGAAAGTGATGCTTGCGCTCCCGCCGTGTGTAGAAGAGGATACGGGGCAAACGCTTGCGCGGGACGTAGTGAATGATGCCTCGCTGGCTCATCCGGACTAGGCTGTCATAGACCTCCTCTCCCGTCAGGTGGGTCTGTATGGAGAGGGTACGCTCGTCGATGAAGACGTAATCGGCAAAGAGTCCCGAGTAGTTTCTCAAGACAGCTCGTAGCACTTTGTCATCTTGGGCGGACAAGCCTCGGATGTAGTATAGCTCTTCTCTAGAAACCTCTACGATGAGCCGTGAGCGTGCCTCGTCGAGGAGTAGCTCCCAGGCGCCCGCCAGCTCGAGGATATGCAGTGCGCTCAAGCTACGTATCGGGTGCAGATGCTCCGTGCGTACAAACGCCTCTAGATCTATCTCATAGCTGCGCTCCATGCCCTCGCCGAGACCTATCCCTAGGTAGCTGTAGAGGGTATCGTAGATGTCACGGATGTAAGCTTTGTCAGGAAATTCGTTTTGCACCCGCTGCTGGAGCATGCCACGATCCCGTCGCTCATATAGCACCACGGCAAAAGCGCGCAGCCCGTCACGCCCCGCACGCCCCGCCTCTTGGAAGTACTCCTCCAGAGCCACCGGCATACTCCAGTGCACCACGAGACGCACATCGGGCTTGTCTATGCCCATGCCGAAAGCATTCGTGCAGACCATCACACGCACTTCTCCCGCCATCCAGGCGTTTTGCTTGATCTCTCGCTCCGCATGCGTCAGCCCCGCATGGTAGTAGTGTGCCGATACGCCCGCCTCTTGTAGCATCTCAGCCAGCTCTTGCGTCTTCTTGCGATTGCGACAGTAGACGATCGCGCTACCACTCGTCGAGGCGAGGATATGGAGGAGCTCCGTCGCCTTGTCCGTTGTGGGTCGTACGATATACTGCAGGTTGTCCCGTGCGAAAGAGCTACTGATGACATGTGGCTCACGAAAGCTCAGACGCGCCATCACGTCCGCCACCACCTCAGGCGTAGCGGTCGCTGTGAGTGCCAGCAAAGGGACCGAGGGGTAGTAGCGACGTATCTCTGCGATCTTCAGATAGCTGGGGCGGAAGTCGTAGCCCCACTGCGAGATACAGTGACACTCGTCCACCACGATCAGCTGTATCGGGAGTTCGGGTAGACAGGCGAGAAAGAGTGGCGAGCTGAGTCGCTCAGGCGAGAGGTAGAGGAACTTACACCCGCCATACAGGCAATTGTCCAAGGCGCGATGGATCTCCTTATACTCCATGCCCGAGTGGATAGCCACGGCAGACATGCCCCGCTTGTTGAGGCCATCGACCTGATCCTTCATGAGTGCTATGAGCGGTGTGACCACGAGCGTCAGTCCGTCGTGTAGCATCGTCGGCACCTGAAAGGTGATGCTCTTACCTCCACCCGTGGGTAGTAGCCCGAGCGTGTCTCGTCCCGCCAAGACGCTGTCGATGATCTCCGCCTGCTTGAGCCGGAAGGCGGGGTAGCCCCAGTAGCGATGAAGTACTCCTAGGGGGGTAGTCTCATCGTCTGCAGAGGCGGTCTGCGATGTCTCTAGTTGGTCGCTTGCTGGCTGCGTAGTCACCTCGCCTAGCTGCTCGCGCTCGGTGTCAGCTCGCGGGTCGGTCGCTATATCACGCCACAGGTCCTCCTGCTCCTCGAGGAGCAAGTCCCAGTCGACAGCTTCGCTGTGCTCAGAGGAGTTGCCTGCCACCTCATCGCTGGGAGGCAAAGAGGTCCTCTCCGGGTCGTTGAGGTTTGACATCCTTGACTAGTAATTGCAGAGAGACAACTCCGTTAAAGTGGTTTTCATCTATTTGGTAGACAAGGGCAAAGGGCGCATTCGCTCTCCCCGCCGAAGACTTCTTAACGAAGCGGAAGGCTGGTGCTTGGTTGAACGCGATCCCTGGGCAGTGCTTCTTAGACCCCAGAGTAGGTATAGCATCTACCTTAAAGTGCTCGCCATTGCGCCCCACAGCTCTGCTCGCCCCCCCGTCATAGAGTTGCTGCGTCACAAAGAGGGGCTGGTAGTTGTCCGGCCCATACGGGGCAAAGCGCTGTATCGTCGTGTAGAGTCTCTGCGTCACCTCACGAAGCTCTATCTCGGCATCGATCTCTATCGGTGTGGACTGTGCTCGGTCACTAGTTGTCACCGCATTGACTCCCTGTATGTAAGCACGAAAGTCGGGGAGCTTGTCTGGCAGGAGGGTCAGCCCAGCGGCATAAGTGTGGCCGCCGAAGTTTAAGAGCAGATCTCTAGCCTCCTCGATGATACTGTAGATGTCTATCCCGCCGACACTCCGCGCCGAGCCCACGATTCGGTCGCTCGTGCCTGTCAGCACGATCGTCGGTCTATTGGTATACTCGGCCACACGCGAGGCGACGATCCCTATGACCCCCTTGTGCCAGTCAGGCTGGTAGAGGACTACGATGGGCTGATGCGCCAGCTCAGGATTGACCTGTAGGAGTTGCATAGCCTCGTCGGTCGTAGAGCGGTCTAGCTCACGACGACGCACGTTGTACTCGTCGATCAGCTCGCTCATGCGGGCTGTCGTCTTCGCATCATTGCTCAGGAGCAGATCGACCGCCTCTCGGCCATTCATCATACGTCCCGAGGCATTGATCCTCGGCCCGATCTTGTAGATGATGTCGGCCATGGTGATCTTACGTCCCTCGAGACCACAAGTCTTGATGATCCCCTTGAGTCCCATCGAGGGATTGCGATTGAGCTGACGCAGCCCATAGTGCGCCAGGATCCTATTCTCATCCATCACAGAGACCAGATCGGCAGCGATACTCACTGCGACGAGGTCTAGGAGCTTAAAGAGCGAAGCCGAGGGGAAGCCGTTGTTCATCCCAAAGGCCTGCATAAACTTAAACGCCACGCCACACCCGCAGAGCTCCTCAAAGGGGTAGTGACAGTCTGGTCGCTTAGGATCTAGGACGGCCGCCGCATCGGGTAGCTGGTCGTCGGGGTGGTGGTGGTCGCAGATGATAAAGTCTATGCCCAGCGTCTTAGCATAGGCTATCTCGTTGATAGCCTTGATGCCACAGTCCACCACAATGATTAGTGTCGCACCTATCTCGTGGGCATGATCCACGCCTCGATAGGATACGCCGTAGCCCTCATCGTCTCGTCCGGGGATATAGTAGCTCAGCAGATGCTCGCTACACCCCGCCGAGCGGAGGTACTTATAGATTAGAGATACAGCCGTCGTGCCATCTACATCGTAGTCGCCGTATATCATGATATGCTCCTTGCGTCCTAGCGCCTTGTTGAGACGCTTGACCGCCAGATCCATATCTTGTATCAGAAAGGGGTCGTGCAGATCCTCCAGCGATGGATGAAAGAATCGCTGTGCCTCTGCTTCCGTACGGATACCACGACGATAGAGTAGGCGTCCCGCCACAGCGGGTATTCTCAAGGCATGCGCCAGTTGAGAGCCACCCACCTCCTCCTCTCGGGTGAAGGGAGTGTATTGCCATTCGTTCGTCATTATATTGTTTTATTTTTTTTGTCATAGGGAGAGTGGATAGGCTAGGAGCAGACCAAGGCGCTAGGCCCGCCAAGTGGGCGGTCCAGACAACGTGGATATAAAACGGTTTACAGCTCATTACTAGCACATTGTATAGTCAACGCCTCGAGCGAAGCTTACGAT
>URKO01000163.1 GCA_900548415.1 uncultured Porphyromonas sp. | reverse complement strand
CTTCTAACCTCTAATTTCTAATCTCTAACCTCTAAATTCGTACCTTTGTGCCATATCTAAGATACTTATCCTCTTATGACATCAAAAGTTTCAGATCAGCAGTGCACTATCGCGCAGTCGGTAGCTCATCGTTTGCTCGCTATCCAGGCTGTCGAGCTTCGTCCAGACGCACCCTTTACGTGGGCCTCTGGATGGCTTAGCCCCATCTATTGTGACAACCGCAAGACGCTCTCTTATCCTGCGCATCGCAGCTACATCAAGCAAGCCTTTGCCATCCAGGTGAGCGATCGCTACCCCGATGCTGAGGTGGTAGCAGGTGTTGCCACGGGTGCTATCTCGTGGGGAGCCTTGGTGGCAGACGAGCTGGGGTTGCCCTTCGTCTATGTACGCTCCTCCGCTAAGGATCATGGCAAGCAAAACCTCATCGAGGGCTATCTACCCGAGGGAGCTCGTGTCGTAGTCATCGAGGATCTGATCTCTACGGGCGGTAGTAGTATGAAGGCTGTCGAGGCGCTACAAGCCGCAGGCGCACAGGTCGAGGGACTCATGGCGGTCTATACGCATGGCTTCGCTGAGGCTGAGGAGCTTTTCGCCAAGGCAGGCGTGGAGATGCGGACTCTGACCGATTACAACGAAGTGATTCGTCAGGCGGTCTCTGCTGGTTACGTCTCTGAGCATGACTTAGAGATGCTTGCTCAGTGGCGTGAAAACCCGAGCCAGTGGGGACGATAGCATTGACGACACCTTTAAGCTTATACATCCCATTCCTATGACGATACAAAGTCAGCCCGTCGCCTCTACGTATAGTTGTGAGGCGATCTATCGTAAGATCAGCGACCTGTCCAATCTCGAGGAGCTACATCAGTTGCTAGAGGAAAAGCAGGTCAAGGTCTCTTCACTCACTAGCGACCGCTGCGAAATACAGGCGCAGGTGATGAAGTTCCCGGCAGATCTCGCACTCGTTGTCTCGGAGCGTATCCCCACCGAGGAGGTGCGCTACCAGATCGAGCACGATATGATGCCCGCCAATGTCTCCATACGACTCACGTCTCAGGAGACGGGAGGTAGCACCTTAGTTGTCTCACTAGATGCTAAGCTCAACCCCTTTGTCGCTGGCATGGTAAAACCTCACCTAGAGGAGGCTGTGCAGTACATTGCCAACATGTTGGGACAGCTGCGCTACGACGCATAGTCTAAAGCTAGAACCAAAACAAGGATGCAGGGTATCCGCATAATGCTTTTATCGCTCATGACGCTCCTCCTACTGGGGTGTCAAGGCGAGGTGCAGTACGCCACGCCCTTGCGTCCAGTGCACTATGAGTTATACTTCGCCACTAATGGACGAGCACTCACAGCCACTGGGGGGTATATGCGCATCACGAGACCCAGCACAGCGACCTCAGCCGTCGGCTTCGGAGGCATCCTGGTGATTCACGGCTTCGCAGGAAGTGGCACGGCCGATTACTACTACGCCTACGACCTTGCCTGTCCTAAAGAACTGGACCCCACGAACGCTTTGATGGTCAATGAGAAGCTCGAGGCGGTCTGTCCGAAGTGTCACAGTCGCTTTAGCATTGTCTATGGCGGGGGAACGCCCATCCAAGGGCCTGCCCAAAGCCCCCTCCTCCCTTACCGTGTCCTACCCATCGATGGGGGTATACTGATCACTGCACCTGAGCTATGAGCAAGCTAGTCCGACACCTTCTCAGCCTCCTCGTCTTGTGGAGTCTCCTAGCGACAGCCGTTAGGGCGCAGTCGCGCTACGATTACGACATTCCGCTGCCCGGCTTTGACAAAGATCCCCACGAACTCATCTATCGTGGCGAGACACTCCACAGCTATCTGATCAATCCCTACACGGGAGCGCTCTATGCGGCACGTCCTGACACGCTGAGTACGCTCTTTCATGATCAGGTCAAAGCGGAGAGCCGCTCCATCGTGATGGCTTACCTCGGCAACTTGAGGTCTCCGTGGATTGACATGGACTACTTCAACCGTTTGCGCCCGCAGCATCGCTTCCTCTACGACCAGACGCTCTCGGGCTTCGTATGGAACGAGTCTAATAGGCTTTTCTATCGCACGAAGACCCCCTTCTCCAAACTCCTTTATCAGCGCAATGGAGATGCCCAGAGACGCGAAGAGCAGTTTGATGCGACGATCGCCTTCAACCTCAGCAAGCAGCTAGCGATGGGAGCTGACTTCAACTACACTTACTCGCCAGGCTACTACATAGGCAACCGCACCAAGAGCTGTGACTATCGGCTCTTTGCGACGCTGACCCTAGACCGCTACGAGGCGTACCTCTCGGGCGGGGGCAACTTCGCACGGATCACGGAGAATGGCGGTATCATGGAGGATGCCTATGTCAATGACCCTACACGGAGCAACTCTGGCCGGCGCAACCTGGAGAGCCACGAGATACCCGTTCGTCAGGCAGAGCGTGTCTGGAATGGTATCGACGATGCTCACTTCTTCCTCTCGCATCGCTACAACTTCGGCTCCTATCGTCCTCGCAGTGCCAGTGACTCGCTGACCATCTTTGGCGAGCGTCGCACCGAAGCCGACACGACACGCTTCGTGCCGATAGCTAGTGTGGGGCATATCTTGAGCTTCAGGCAAGGCATCCACCAGTATGTAAACCGCAACCAAGGCTCTTGGGAGCAGTACCCCAACCACTACTCCTATATGCACAAAGGCCCCTCGGGCGCACTCGACTCGCTCTATGTCTTGCCCGAAGATAGTACCCGACGGTGGCAGCTGGACAATAGCTTCGTCCTCTCGCTCCGTGAGGGCTTCAGATCGTGGGTTAAGTTTGGTCTAGAGGCTTATGTGCGGCTGGAAAACAAATACTACTACACCCCCGATTCGCTCTATCAGGAGCGACCTGGGCACAGCACTATGGACGTGGTCGTGGGCGGACGCATAGCGCGTACCTCGGGACACTTGCTCAACTTCGATGCGCAGCTCGAGAGTACCCTTCTAGGCGAAAACATTGGCTCCATACTGGCGCAAGGCGGTATCAGCACTTCGTTCCGTCTCTGGAGCTTCCCCGTAGGACTGCGTGCCTGGGGCAACTTCGAGAATCGTCGCCCGGATTACTTCATACGGCACTTCCACGGCACCTTCCACCGCTGGGACAGAGACTTCGGCTATGAGCGTCGGCTAGCTTTCGGAGGGCGACTCACACTCGACAAGCTGGGCACCTCGCTGAGCGTCGAGACCGCCACCCTGCAGAATCAGCTCTACTGGACTTCGCAAGGGATTGTCGAGCAGTGTGCTGACCCGATACAGATCCTCTCGGCACGCCTGCAGCACGACTACAAGTGGGGCTGGCTCGCCTGGAGACTGCAAGCTCTCTACCAGCTCTCCACACGTCAGGAGGTGATGCCCCTGCCTACGCTCAGTCTCTACGGAACTGTCTACACAGACTTCCTATATGCTCGTGTCTTACGCATCATGCTCGGCGTGGACTGTCGCTGGCATACACGATACTACGCGCCTTACTATGAGCCTGCAGTCATGCAGTTTGTAAATCAGACGGAGACGAAGTATGGCAACTTCCCCCACCTGAACGCCTTCGTCAGCTTCCAGCTCAAGCGTGCGCGCTTCTTTGTCGAGTACTACAACCTCGGCGACCTCTTTATCTCACCCTCGGAGCGTTTCTCCGCAGCGCACTATCCAATCAATCCGCCCGTCATCCGCCTCGGTATCTCCCTCGACCTGAACAAGTAGTACGCTGGGTGCGTCCGTTGTCGAACGGCAAGACGTGTAGCCCTTTGTAGGGACGCTCGGTCGTGCGTCCGTCCTCGTTAAAACCACGATGCTGTAACCTTTGATACAACGGACGACCTCCCACTAAACACTCAACCGTGCGTCCCTACGGCGGGTTCCTTGTCTCGCATTGATGCAGCGACTCGCTT
>URKO01000162.1 GCA_900548415.1 uncultured Porphyromonas sp. | reverse complement strand
AGACGCTTTGCTCTAGGTTGGCTCGTAGGTCTAGCCCTGCAGAGAGCGCTGTAGCGTATTGAGGCAGGGGATAGGAAGAGCGGTTGATAATCCGAATAGAAAGCATGAGTAGCGTTGGTATAAAGGTTATTGCTGTGGCGGGTCGCACCACTTGCCGTCACTCTTGATGAGCTCAATGAGACGATCCACAGCTTCTGCCGAAGGGATGCCGTGTACGAGTCGCTCCTGTCCACGGTATAGGTCGACCTTGCCGACACCTCCACCCACGTAACCGTAGTCAGCGTCGGCCATTTCGCCAGGACCATTGACGATGCAACCCATCACGCCGATCTTGAGATTAGGCAGATGCGCCAATCGCTGCTTGACCTGCGCTACCGTCTGCTGCAGGTCGAAGAGCGTACGCCCACAGCCTGGACAGCTGATGAACTCCGTGTGGGTCATCTTGATACGCACCGCCTGCAGGATACCATTGAGCAGGGCTAGGCGAGCCTTAGGACTCATAGCCACTGCTGAAAAAGCGACCGCATTACCGATCCCCTCTAGTAGCAAGGAGCCGAGCTGCGTGGCGCAGTCGATCAAGATGTCGTCGTAGCCTCTCGCATGGGACGCATAGTGCAGCAAGATGCGAGGCATTGAGCCTCTTCCCGAGAGCTGCTCCACGGCATAGCGTACCTTATATATATAGTCCAGCTCTGCGCCTCGTAGCTCTAGCCAAGCGTGTCCGTCCCAGTGAGCTGCAAAGTCCTCTAGATGCTGCAAGAGCCGATCCAGTGGTGTGTCTAGGTCTATGACTTGTAATGGTTGTCGCTCATCGGCGAAAGCCAATTGCGTCTCCTCTAGTCGAGCATCAAAGCTCACGTCGAGAGCTGTCCCGTCACTGTCTATTGTCAGCACAGCGGGGTATTTAGCTAGTTCCGTAGCACCCTGCGCTTGGTCACGGGTTACGGAGCGATAAGTATGGTTAGCGTAGATTGGTCTAGTTTGGTCAAAAGTGGTCAACTGATCGATGTAAGCTATGAGCTTCTTGCCAAAGCGAAGCTCTGCCTCAGGCTCCTCGCTCAGAGAGACTCTCAGCGTGTCGCCCAGTCCGTCAACGAGTAGACTAGCAATGCCGATACAGCTCTTGACACGCCCGTCCTCACCAGCTCCCGCCTCGGTGACTCCGAGGTGCAGCGGGTAGTGCCAGTCTAGCGCATCCATACGCTCTACCAGTAGCCGCACCGCTTGCGTCATGACTAGGACGTTGGAGGCTTTCATCGAGATGACCACATCACGCATCCCTAGACTGTCGCACACCTCTAGGTACTCCATGCAGGAGGCGACCATTCCCTCGGGCGTGTTGCCGTACTGAGCGAGGATGCGCTCAGAGAGGGATCCGTGATTGACCCCAATGCGTATGGCTCGGTGACAAGCCTGTGCTTCGCGAACGAAGCGTCCGAAGACCTCAGCGATCTCCGCCCGTGCCGTCTCATCGTCTAGCGCGGCTTTCTGATGAATGAAGTTGCCCGGGTTGATACGCACCTTGTCCACATGCTTGAGCGCCTCAAAGGCGGGGTCACTCCTAAAGTGTATGTCCGCCACAAGAGGCATACGACACCCCTCAGCGTGTAGTCGCTCAGCGATCACGCCTAGATTGGTAGCCTCTCGCACGCCCTGAGCGGTGTATCTAAAGAGTTGACACCCCTCGCTGGCACAGCGTAAGGCTTGCGCCACACAGAGATCGGTCTCCATCGTACTCACGTTGGCCATGCTCTGTAAGAGCAGTGGAGACTCGCCTCCTAGACGAGCCTCACCGACAGGTACGGTGTAGCTATGACGACGCTGGTATCTACAGAGCGACATAAACGAGTAGAGCGTGTGGTAGGTGTGTATAAAAGATAAACGAGTAGGGGAGGAGGACAAAAGATCTATCGCCCTCCGCCTCTACATCGTCCTATCGTTAGTTTGTTTTGTACTTATAGTCAGAGATCTGAGCTAGCTCTTTGTTAGCCTTGACGATCTTCTCCTTGAGCGAAGCCTTCTGAGCTCTCACTCTCTGAGCTATCTCAGGATCGCCCAGGGCGAGCATCTGAGCCGCTAGGAGAGCTGCGTTTTGAGCCGCATTGACTCCGACCGTTGCTACGGGGATGCCTGGAGGCATCTGTACGATAGCTAGCAGAGCGTCTAGTCCCTCTAGTGAGGCATCAATAGGCACTCCGATCACAGGCAGTGTAGTCATCGAGGCGATGACACCGCATAGGTGTGCGGCCATACCAGCGGCAGCTATGATGACACGTACGCCACGCTCCTCGGCACCTCGTGCGAACGTAGCTACCTCATCGGGTGTACGATGGGCAGAGAGTGCGAGTAGCTCGAAGGGTATCTCCAGTGCCTCCAGTTGCTTGGCGGCACGCTGCATGATGGGTAGATCACTGGTGCTACCCATGATGACACTAACGAGAGGTTGCATCTGCTCTAGCTCTTACTTACCGATCTTCTCTTGATAGCCAGCAGCATCGAGTAGCTCGTCAGCCTCTGCGGGGTTTTCGATAGCTATCTTGATGATCCAGCCCTTGCCGTATGGATCCTCGTTGACCAGCTCAGGAGCATCCTCAAGCTCTGCGTTGACCTCTAGGACCTCGCCCGTCATAGGCATCATCAGGTCAGAAACGGTCTTGACAGCCTCGATAGAGCCAAAGACCTCGTTGCGGTCGATCTTCTCACCCTCGGTGTCGACGTCTACGTAGACGATCTCGCCTAGCTCGCTCTGAGCAAAGTCCGTGATGCCGATGACAGCCTCGTTGCCATTGATGCGTACCCACTCGTGGTCAGCCGTGTACTTTAGTTCGTTTGGAAAGTTCATAGTTATTCGTTCGTTAAATGGTTAGAATTGTTTGTCAGTTGATATGTCGCTTGTCTAGAGCCTCCTGCCAGTGCCAAGCACGTCGCAGGCTCTCCTCGATAGGTATCTCAGCGTGCCACTGTAGCTCCTGCTCACCGTAGCTCGTGTCGGCCCATATCTGCTCTATGTCGCCCGCTCTGCGGTCGCCCATGCGGTATGGCACCTTGCGCCCTGTGGCGCGCTCGAAGGCCTGTATCAGCTCCAAGACGCTCAGCCCACGACCCATGCCTACATTATATATATAGTGTGCAGGATCTGTCTGTACATCGCTGCGATGCAGACGACGTAGTGCCGCTAGATGAGCCTGCGCTAGGTCCATCACATCAATGTAGTCACGTATGCAGGTGCCGTCTGGCGTGTTGTAGTCATTGCCGAAGACAACGAGCTCCTTGCGAAGCCCAGCCACCGTTTGGGTCAGGAAGGGAATGAGGTTTTGCGGTGTACCCACAGGTTCCTCGCCAATGAGTGCCGAGGGGTGCGCCCCGATAGGGTTAAAGTACCGTAGTATGACCGCTTGCAGTGGCATGCCACTACGTACGGAGTCTATGATGATATCCTCGTTGATGCGCTTCGTATTGCCATAAGGCGAGGTGGCATCTTGACGCGGTGCCGACTCGGTGATCGGCAGATGCTCAGCCGTCGGCTGTCCGTAGACCGTACAGGAGGAGGAGAAGACCAAGTGCTGCACACTATATCGCTCCATGCAGCGTAGGAGTGTGATGAGCGAATTGATATTGTTGTCGTAGTAGCGTAGTGGCTGCTCGACCGACTCGCCGACTGCCTTGTGCGCTGCAAAGTGGATCACCCCCGCTATCTCGCCCTTGTGATGCTCGAAGACTTTACCCATAGCGGCTGCATCGGTGCAGTCCACCTCGTAAAAAGTTGGTCGTGTCGAGGTGATCTGCGCAATCGCATCAACCACCTCACGACGTGAGTTCGATAGGTTGTCCACAAGGATGACATTGTATCCCGCCTCCTGCAGGACTACCGCAGAGATCGGAAGAGCGTCGTGTAGGGAAAGAGTGTAGATCTCGGTGGTCGCCGTATCATTAAAAAAAAAATAAAAAAAA
>URKO01000161.1 GCA_900548415.1 uncultured Porphyromonas sp. | reverse complement strand
GTGCCTCCTTTGACAAGCGACTCGTCTGGCGCACGCCCGAGGGGTTTAGTTTGCAACCGATGTACAGACGCGAGGACATTGCTCAGTATGCCTCACGCCTAGCACTCCCTGGCGAGTACCCCTACGTACGATCGACCAAGCTAGACAACGAGTGGCTCGTACGTCAAGAGATTAAAGTAACAAACCCCGCCGAGGCAAACGCAAAGGCTCTCGACATACTCAACAAGGGCGTCACTTCCCTCGGGTTCAATATCTCTAAGACGATCCTCTCTGCCGAGACCCTAGAGACACTCCTGAAGGGAATAGACCTGACGGCCGTCGAGATCAATCTCTCAACCTGTATCTCCCGTACGGTCGAGCTGGCAGAACTCTTCGTTGCCTACGTGCAGAAGCATCAGATCGACGGTGCAGCCGTAAGAGGTGCTATCGAGTATAACCCCTTCAAGCGAGAGCTGGTGAAGGGCGTCGTCGACAACAAGCGCTACGACACGCTAGAGCAGCTCTACAACATTGCCAAGCCTATCCCACAGATGCGCCTTTACATCGTAGAGGCCTCGATGCTGAGCAACGCTGGCGCAGGTATCGTCAAGGAGCTCGCCTATGCACTCGCATGGGGTGCTGAGCTACTCGACCAGATGGTGGCTCGTGGTCACAAGGTCGAGGAGATCGCTCCGAGGATCAAGTTCCACTTCGGCATCAGCTCGAGTTACTTCATGGAGATGGCCAAGTTCCGTGCGGCACGCTGGCTATGGGCCGAGATTATCGGGGCGCATGGTGACCAGTACAAGGGCGATGTGGCTAAGATCTGCCAGCATGCTACCACTTCGCAGTGGAATATGACCATCTATGACGCTTATGTCAACCTGCTCCGCTCGCAGACGGAGACCATGTCGGCCGCACTGGGCGGTGTCGACTCGATTACGGTTCTGCCCTTCAACATTGCTTACGAGGAGAGTACCGACTTCTCCGAGCGTATCGCACGCAATCAGCAGCTCCTTCTGAGCGAGGAGAGCCACTTCGACAAGGTTGTCGACCCGGCTGCTGGTTCTTACTACATAGAGACGCTGACCAATGTGATCGCCGAGCAAGCTTGGCAGCTCTTTGGCGAGATCAGTGCTAGCGAGGGCGGGTTCGAGAGCTTTGTCACCACAGGCGCACTACAGCATGACCTCCAGGAGGCCAATACAGAGCGTCACGCAGCGGTCGCAAAGCGCAAGGAGACCCTACTGGGTACTAACGAATTCCCGAACTTCACAGAGACTGCTCACGAGAAGCTCGCGACGCCCGCTGTCATCACGACGGGGTGCGGTTGCTCTGCTGGAGAAAAGCAGGAGGGTCTACAGCCTCTCAACTTTGATCGTGGTGCTAATCAGTTTGAGGCACTACGCTTGACGACGGAGCGTGGCAAGCAGCCTGTCGTCTTCATGCTGACGATCGGTAATCTAGCGATGAGACTTGCTCGCTCACAGTTCTCGGGCAACTTCTTCGGCTGTGCCGGTTACAAGCTCATCGACAACCTCGGCTTTGAAACAGTCCAAGAGGGTATCGATGCAGCTGTCGCTGCTAAGGCAGACGTCGTGGTGCTCTGCTCTAGTGACGATGAGTATGAGACTTACGCTCCTGAGGCGTTCCGTCTACTCGACGGTAGAGCGCAGTTTGTCGTAGCGGGCAATCCCGCCTGCACGGAGCAACTGCAGGCTCTCGGCATCGAGCACTTTATCCATGTCCGTAGTAACGTGTTGGAGACTCTACAGCACTTCAACGAGCTCTTTGGACTAGCGTAGTAACCCTCTAAGAAACACACACAAATGACAAAGCCATTATATAAAGAGATTGACCTGAGTCACTCTCAGTTTGGACGCACCGATGCCGCTAAGTGGGGCAAGGAGCATGCTCTAGAGGCGAACTGGACTACGCCAGAGCAGATCAAAGTCAAGCCGGTCTACACGGCTGACGATATAGAGGAGCTAGAGCACCTCGACTTCGTGTCGGGTCTGCCCCCCTTCCTTCGTGGCCCGTATAGCTTGATGTACCCGTTCCGTCCGTGGACCATACGTCAATACGCTGGCTTCTCGACGGCTGAGGAGAGTAACGCCTTCTACCGTCGTAACCTAGCGAGTGGTCAGAAGGGACTATCAGTCGCTTTCGACCTCCCGACACACCGTGGTTACGATGCTGACCACCCACGTGTCGTAGGCGATGTGGGTAAGGCGGGCGTCTCTATCTGCTCGCTGGAGGATATGAAGGTGCTCTTCGATGGTATCCCTCTAGCCAAGATGTCTGTCTCCATGACGATGAATGGAGCCGTCTTGCCTGTCCTCGCTTTCTACATCAATGCTGGACTAGAGCAGGGCGCTAAGCTCGAGGAGATGGCTGGTACCATTCAGAACGATATCCTCAAAGAGTTCATGGTGCGCAACACCTACATCTATCCGCCTGAATTCTCGATGAAGATCATCGCCGACATCTTTGAGTACACCTCGCAAAAGATGCCTAAGTTCAACTCTATCTCCATCTCTGGCTATCACATGCAGGAGGCTGGAGCTACGGCGGATATTGAGATTGCTTTCACCATTGCCGATGGTATCGAGTACCTCCGCGCTGGTATCAACGCAGGTATCCCTGTGGACAAGTTTGCGCCACGTCTCTCCTTCTTCTGGGGTATTGGCGTCAACCACTTTATGGAGATCGCTAAGATGCGTGCTGCGCGTATGCTCTGGGCTAAGGTGGTCAAGAGCTTTGGCGCTGAGAATCCTAAGTCGCTCATGCTCCGTACGCACTGCCAGACCTCTGGATGGTCGCTCACCGAGCAGGATCCCTACAACAACGTAGGGCGTACCTGTATCGAAGCTATGGCAGCAGCTCTCGGTCACACGCAGTCGCTACACACCAATGCACTCGATGAGGCGATCGCCTTGCCGACCGACTTCTCAGCTCGTATCGCTCGTAATACGCAGATCTACATCCAGAAGGAGACGCAGGTCTGCCGCTCTATCGATCCATGGGGTGGCTCCTACTATATAGAGACCCTCACGGACGAGATCGCTCACAGAGCTTGGGAGCATATCCAGGAGGTCGAGAAGATCGGTGGTATGGCCAAGGCTATCGAGACTGGTCTCCCCAAGATGCGTATCGAGGAGGCAGCCGCACGTACGCAGGCTCGTATCGACTCCAACCAGCAGGTGATCATCGGTATCAATAAGTACCGCCTAGAGCACGAGGATCCGATCGAGATCCTTGAGATCGACAACACCTCCGTACGTCAGAGCCAGGTAGCTCGTCTAGAGGACCTACGCGCTCATCGTGACGAGCAGGCTGTACAGGCTGCTCTCAAGGAGATCACCGAGTGTGTACGCACCAAGCAGGGCAACCTCCTCGAGCTGGCTGTCAAGGCAGCAGGTCTACGTGCCTCGCTAGGCGAAATATCCGACGCTTGTGAGGCAGTCGTCGGACGATACAGTGCAGTAATTAGAACGATCAGTGGCGTGTATTCAAAAGAGTCAGGACATGACAAGCAGCTGGAGTATGCTAAGCAGCTTGCCGAGGAATTTGCACAGCGTGAGGGGCGTCAGCCTCGTATTATGATAGCTAAGATGGGACAAGACGGTCACGACCGTGGTGCTAAGGTAGTAGCCACTGGCTATGCCGACTGCGGCTTTGACGTCGATATGGGTCCTCTCTTCCAGACTCCTGAGGAGAGTGCTCGTCAGGCTGTTGAGAACGACGTCAACATCCTTGGCGTCAGCTCACTGGCAGCAGGTCACAAGACGCTCATCCCGCAGGTCATCGAGGAGCTACGCAAGCTCGGACGTCCTGATATCATCGTCACCGCTGGCGGTGTCATCCCAGCGCAAGACTACGACTTCCTCTACAAAGCAGGCGTCGCAGCTATCTTCGGTCCAGGTACGCCTGTCGCCTACTCAGCTGCTAAGTGTCTCGAGATACTCCTCGGCAAGGAAGCGTAACGCGACGGATTATATCAAACCAGATTACTAACGATAGCCACGT
>URKO01000160.1 GCA_900548415.1 uncultured Porphyromonas sp. | reverse complement strand
CACCTTGCAGGTGATTTGCATAGATCTCCATAAATAGAGGCTTTAGCTCTGGTATCGCCTGATCAATCACACCCTTATAAGGAGCTATAACCGAGGCACTATCCTGACTCTCTAGATGCTCCGTGAGGAAGCGTACCAGATCATTCATCCCAAGCTCTAGGTGCTGATAAGCGTAGTCCTGCAAAGAGATCGTACCTTCTGAAGCTCTCTGAGAGGGCATCGCTAAGGCGATCTGACGAGAGGATATACGTAGCTCTGTCGGGGTGACCTCAACCAAACGATATGGACAGGGGTATGTGACTGTGGATCCAGTCTCTATGTCATGTATGACGCTCTGGTTGTAGCTCTTGGCTGCGATGTCCTGAGCATGAAAGTGTCCCGTGAAGACATACTGCAGACCAGCCTCGGCGAGTCGCTCTGCGATGCGATCATAATCCTGTATCAGATACTCCTTAGCCAGTAGCGACTGCCCCGGGAAGTGCTCTACGATGCCATGATGCATCATCGCTATGACCTGCTTGCCCTGAGCATTGGCTTGTCGCACTTGATCCTCGATCCACTGGATGCGTTCCTCATCAAGACGGCCAGCCGTCGTGGGGTAGTTATTGGCGAGATTGTCATCGTACTGACAAGCATCGATGCCGATGACGCGTAGACCTGGGAGTGGCTCCGACACGTAGCAGAGCGCCGGTCCTCTCGAGATACTTGAGGAGGCGTCATACCCGTATGGTGCCATAATTTGGACAAACTGATCGGGAGTAACATGCTCCGTAGCAGTCGTATGATCCCCTAGGTAGATCTGAGCAAGGGGATTGTTAATGTCATGATTACCAGGCACAACAAGCACCTTGATACCAGCCGCTGTGAGTCGATCTAGCCGCTGCGTGAGGTAACGATAGCTAGCCAGCTCACCATCCTTCGTGAGGTCTCCACAGATGAGGAAGAGATCAGGACGTATCTCTAGTGCCTCCTTTATTAACTGATCAAAGATCTGCACACTCTCGAGGAGCAGCTTACGATCGCTACGTAATGTCTCCTCAAAGGCAGGGCCCTCCTGAACGACTAGCTCAGGAGCCATAATGTGCGGATCGCTACAGACGAGGAGGGTGTACTGCGACTTCACACTGAGCGGGGGACGCTCAGCCCACCCCTCTAGTGGGAGGGCTAGCAAGATGATGGCACTAATGAGTAGCGAGGCAAGTCGTGTGAGGGATTGTGTTTTTTGCTTCATAGTCGATTACGATATATTGCGTTTCCTAGATTGTCTACGCAAAGGTATCGTCTGCCGATTGCCTTATCGTTGTCTTTTTGCTACCAATAGGTTATCATAAGAAGCTCTGAATAAAAGCAGAGGACTCAATCGCCCCGATTCAGCGATTGAGTCCTCTCATTATTTATAGTTGCTAACAGCCAACAGCCAAAGGCTAACAGCCATCTCTCAGAACGAGATCCAGCGGACATAAGCGAAGTCCATCAGATGAGGCAGCTCCGGCAGATAAGGACGCAGACGCACCGCTATCTGATATTTGCCTGGCTGAGCCGATGGCACCGTTAGCTCATAGGTGCGGATCGTCCCCAAGCGTGGCATCACCTCGTGAAAGAGATCCTTGCCCACATACTGCACTTCGCCCGTCAGATCGTCCCGAGTCGTAACAATCAGCTCGGCAACGAGATCTGCCTCCACTTGCCCCGCATCAATCGTCACCCTAAAGGTCGGATCGCTATGCTGGCCGTTGTAGTTTGGCTCTCGCATGACCCCCTCGAAGGTCGCCTCCTGCACGGTGATCGTATCCCACGTGACAGCGACCCGTTGCTTCCAAGCCACTATATTACGAGCCTGCTGGTAGCCCTGATGCTCTAGTAGCTCCGAGCGTACTGCCAACTTATTGTAGAGGCGCTCGTAGTAGTCGTCCAGCATGCGTCGCATCGTAAAGTGTGGCGCGATGTATAGCATCGAGCGCTTGATATAGTCTACCCAGCGATCCGAGCAACCAGTCGGCATGTCGGCATAGTAAGTAGGTACGATCTCCTGCTCTATGAGCTGATAGATCGTCATCGCGTCGAGCTGATCCTGCAGATGCTGATCAGTGTAAGTGCACTCTGCCGAGAGTGCCCAGCCGGCACCCTCCTTGTACCCTTCGTACCACCAGCCATCTAGCACAGAGAGGTTAAGGACCCCGTTCATCTCCGCCTTTTCGCCAGAAGTACCAGAGGCCTCCATGAGACGCGTCGGATTGTTGAGCCATACATCGACGCCTGGGATAAGCGTCTTGGCAAGCGCTATGTCGTAGTCGGGTAGGAAGATGATTTTACCGACAAACTGCGGCATACGACTCACCTCTATGATACGCTTGATAAGTGCCTGGCCACCACCATCGGCCGGGTGCGCTTTGCCCGCAAAGATAAAGCGAACGGGACGCTCTTTGTTGTCCAGGATCTTAGCCAAAGCCTCTAGATCCTCAAAGAGCAGGTGAGCACGCTTATAAGTAGCGAAGCGTCGTGAGAAGCCTATGTAAAGGGCCCGCTCCTCTAGTTCGTCGAGCGTTGCCTTAGCCAGCTGTGGCGGAAGGCCTATCTCTCCGTGGGTCTCTATGATCGTGTTCTGTATGTGCTGTATCAGTCGTCTCTTGAGTCGCTGACGTATCTGACGTATCTCCTCACTCGGCACGCTCACGATCTTAGCCCACATCTCCTCTTGAGACTGATGGCTTAGATAGTCTGCGCCGAAGTGACGGACGAAGAACTGCTGCCACTCAGGCGCTGCCCAGGTAGGCAGATGCACTCCATTCGTCACATAAGTGACATGGCTCTCCTCAGGGAAGAAGCCCTCCCAGACGGGAGCAAACATACGCTTCGACACATCGCCATGTAGCTTGCTCACACCATTGGCCTCCTGTGAAGTATGTAGTGCCAAGACGCTCATGGAGAACTTACCGCCGCTCCCGTGGCTATCCTTGCCCAGCTGGATAAACTCATCACGAGAGATACCCAGACGACTATAGAAGGGCGTGAAGTAACGATCTATCAAAGCATCCTCAAAGTAGTCATGCCCTGCTGGCACAGGCGTATGCACCGTATAGAGCGAAGAGGCACGTACCACCTCCAGTGCTACGTCAAAGGGCAAGCCCCTATCCTCCACCAGATTGACCAGTCGCTCCACATTCATAAAGGCTGCATGTCCCTCGTTCATGTGGTACACATCGCACGTGATGCCGAGCTGTTTGAGCAGCATCGTACCACCGATACCTAGGAGGTACTCCTGACGAAGTCGATTCTCCCAGTCGCCACCATAGAGGCTGTGGGTGATGCTCTTCGCTAAGTCTCCATTCTCAGGCACATCCGTGTCCAGCAGATAGAGCGACACACGACCTACAGGCACACGCCACACCTGGCAAGCCACTGGCAGCGAAGCCATCTCTAGATGTAGCGTCAGACGCTCACCACGCTCGTTGAGTACGGGCTCGAGGGGCAGGTTGTGAAAATTTTGCGGCACATAGTGCGCCACCTGATTACCACTTGGGTCAAGGCTCTGCGTGAAGTATCCGTAGCGATAAAGGAGTCCCACAGCTGTCAATCGGACATTGCTATCGCTCGCCTCCTTGACATAGTCACCCGCGAGGATACCTAGGCCACCCGAGTAAATGTGTAGCGTATTGCTAATGCCGTACTCCATGCAGAAGTAAGCGACCGAGGGACGCGTCTCATCGGGACGCTCCTGCAGATAGGCCTGCAACTCATCGTACAGCGCCTGCACCTCTGCGAGGAAGGCGCGATTCTGGCAAAGCTCCGCTATGCGCTCCGCCCCTAGGAGGTGAAGCATCCAGCGAGGATTGCCATCAGTCTGCGCCCATAGCTCGGGGTCGATAGACTGAAAGAGTCGTATAGCTCGTGGCTGCCAAGACCACCATAAGTTCATCGTCAGGTCCTTGAGCGATTGCAGCTCTGCGGGAAGGTTAGACTGGCTGTATATCTCTGTCCACTGCGGTGGATTACTCTTGCATTGTGGTATCATTTGCGTC
>URKO01000159.1 GCA_900548415.1 uncultured Porphyromonas sp. | reverse complement strand
GAGGTATGCTCCCTTCAGACCTCACCCTCAGCGCCTTGCGCTTCATCCTTTCTGCAAAGTCTAGACAATCTTGCAAGTGAGGGGGCAATGGATAGTATCCGTTGTCGCATGACGAGACTGGTAACGACTTGGTTATACAAAACGAACGCACGGACGAGTAATCCCTACGAAGGGTTACTCGTCCGTGCGTTTCGATGGATAGAGAGCTATCGCTATGCCTTGATACTGGCGAGGTACTGGCCGTAGGTGCTGCCTCGCTGCTGATCGGCTGCCTCTTGTAGCTGCTCCATCGTGATCCAGCCCTGACGTAGAGCGATCTCCTCAAGGCAAGCGATCACCAGTCCCTGTCGCTTCTGTATGACGCTGACATAGTTGGTCGCCTCCATGAGCGCCTCGTGAGTGCCTGTGTCGAGCCATGCGAAGCCGCGTCCGAGCGAGATGACTGAGAGCTGTTGCTGCTGCAGGTAGTAGTCATTGACCGCTGTGATCTCTAGCTCCCCACGCTCCGAGGGGGTGATGCTTTGCGCCACTTGAACTACATCATTCGGATAGAAGTAAAGACCCACGACCGCTAGATTGCTCTTGGGATGCTTGGGTTTCTCCTCTATATCTATAGGCTTGCCATTGGCATCTAGGCAAACGACCCCATAACGTGTCGGGTCGGAGACCGGATAGCCGAAGATCGTAGCGAGACGATGCTGGGTGACGTTGTCGCGTGCGGCTGCTAGCTGCGCTGCAAAGCTTGCCCCGTGAAAGAGGTTGTCGCCGAGTACCATACAGACGTCATCTGATCCGATGAATTCACGCCCTATAATGAAGGCTTGCGCCAAGCCCTCGGGACGAGGCTGCTCAGCGTAAGTCAGCTCAATGCCATAAGCGGAGCCATCGCCTAGGAGTCGCTTGAAGCTCGGCAGGTCTTGCGGTGTGCTGATGATCAAGATCTCGCGTATGCCAGCTAGCATGAGTGTAGAGAGCGGATAGTAGATCATCGGCTTGTCATAGACAGGCAGTAGTTGCTTGCTGACAGATTTGGTCAGGGGGTAGAGCCTGCTGCCCGTACCGCCGGCGAGTATGATACCCTTCATAGCGTAATAGGTTAAAGTGTAGAAACGTAGCGTCTGACTTCAGCAAGCGAAGTATCTCGCTGTAGCACGACACCATCAGGCGAAATGACGTATATGACTGGCGTGACAGCTAGATCGTAGAGCGACTCATCGAGGAGACGCAGATCGCCATTGAAAGCGGGCGTACCAAAAGTTGGAAGATCCGCAAGACCTCTCTCCCACTCGCTACGCTCATAGACGAGCGAGACGTAGAGGATCTCTGCCTTACCTCTCTCGGCGGCACGCTGCAAGATCTGATCGTGAGACACTTCCTCCAGCAGATGCGTACAGCGATCACACCCAGGGGTGTAGAAGATGACCACCTTGGGCTTGTCCCGTAGTGCGTAGAGCGTTGTATCGGCAAAGGTGTATCCCTCTGCTGCAGGCTGCGCTAGGGTGATAGCGAAGTCTGAGGCGGGCGTGCCGACTTGGTTTTGCGACACGAGTGACAGCATATCCTTATAGACCACTTGGTCCACATACTCTACCTGTGGCGCTGAGATGGCCCACTGGAGAGCTTGGATATAGAGTGTGTGGTTCTTCAGCGGAGAGGCACTCTCGTAGAGATACTTGGTGTAGAGCCGTAGAGCCTCACTCAGAGCTTTGCCACGCATCACCTTGAGCGGGTGCAATAGATCCTCCTGCGAGACACTTCCTGCGGGCATACTACCATAGATAGCGAGGTAGTCTACCAGTCCCTGCTCCATAGCTGCTGGATCAACGCGCTGATCCAACGTCTCTGCAGGCCAACGATCGAAGAAGTGCTCTAGTGCATACTTTGCCCGCTGTAGAGGCTCCTGTATGTTCGCTGGGATCTCTACCATCGGATAGGGTTCAGCAGTTGTACCCTGGCTCAGGCGAGTCGTGTCGACTACCTCAAAGGAGGCCTCTACAGGCGAAGGTGCCTGTGAGCGTTGCCCAGCGGCTGCACTGCATGAGAGCAAAGCCAAGGTGAGCAGGAGGGTCGTAGAAACTAGTTGTAGGAAGTGAGGCATATAGCTCTTGCTGTGAATGATACTGAGAGAATAAAAAAGAAACGCACCACGCTCTGACTCATGCAGTGCGTGATGCGTTTGGGGGGGGTGAGACTACTTCAGCGTACCAGCCTTAGCCTCTTCGATCATCTTCTGGCTAGGTAGGATGAAGACCTCTACACGACGGTTCTTGCGCTTACCCTCAGCCGTTGCGTTCGTGTCTACAGGCTCGTGGCTACCACGACCCTCGTACTTCATACGTGTAGAAGAGACACCTTGTCCCTCGAGGAAGTCACGGACGCTCTTAGCGCGATTCATTGAGAGTGGATCGTTGATACGATCATTGCCCGAACTATCGGTATGACCGATGATCTCTAGGACCGTGTCATGGTTCTTGTTTAGGTTTTCAGCGAACTTGCGGAGATCGTTGCGAGAAGAAGAGCTCAGCGTGCTAGAGCTTGTGTTAAAGAGTAGACCGCTGTCGAAGACGACCTTGATAGCCTGTCCCTCATTAACTGACTCGACCTGCGTACCCTCAGGTAGCTGCTGCTCGAGCTCCTTCTTTTGCTTTTCCATACGGTTGCCGATGAGTGCACCAGCAGCTCCGCCTACGACGGCACCAATAGCTGCGCCAGCACCTGTATTACCTGCGACCTTACCGATACCAGCACCGAGGCCAGCACCTACGGCTGTACCAGCACCAGCACCGAGTAGTGTCTCATTTATCGCGCCACAACCCGATAGGGATAGGGCTACGGCTACGATGCCTGCTGTGATAGATAGTCTGTTCATAGTTTCTGTGATATTTAAGTTAGTAAATGTGTCATTAGTATCTGTTTAGGCTTTGGTCTACGCTTTACTGCTAAAGTAACGCATAAACTGCGAGCGCATATAGAGCTCCTGATCGGACTGCTTAGAGGCGTTGAGGTTACCTCTAAACTCCTCTATGGATCGATAGCCGTGCTGAGTCATCCACTGCGTGAGCTCCTCCAGCATCTTCGTCAAGTAGGGTACTCCGTGCTGATATAGTGCGGAGGCGACCTGTACGGAGCTAGCCCCGACGAGGAGGCTCTTGACGATGCCAGCGTAGTCCATCACGCCACCCGAAGCGGAGACAGCGAGCTGTGGTAGCTTGCCCGTGAGGAGTCCCGTATACTTCAGCGTGTTGTATAGCTCCTGGCCTGTCGAGATGACAGGCCCCTGGACGATCTCTAGGGTCTCTATATTAATGTCTGTCTGCCAGCTCTTGTTAAAGCAAGTCAAGCCCTTGACACCGCTCTTGACCAGCTCCTGAGCTAGGTAAAGGATGTTGGTAAAGCGATCAGAGATCTTGAAGACGACTGGTATCTGCACCGTACGGGTGATCGAGATAGCTAGATCTACCAGCTCCTTCTCTAGATCACTGCCACGCTGTGCGGGATCTGTCTCGATGCGCATCACATTGAGCTCGAGTGCATCTGCTCCCGCCTCCTGTATGCTCTTGGCAAAAGTCTCCCACTCGCCTCCTCGATAACAGTTAATACTGGCTATGACAGGGATGTCGACCGCGCTCTTAGCCTCACGAATCAGGTCTAGGTACTTCTCAACCTCATGCTGGCGCGTGTAGTGCAGCATATAGTCAAGCCCCTCAGGATAAGAGGTCTCCACCTCAGCCTGTGCTTGCAATGCCGTCGCCTCTATCTGCTCCTCAAAGAGTGACTTCAAGATGATTGCGCCAGCACCTGCCTGTGCTATGGCCGTAAGTTGCTGGAGTGAGGCCGTGAGACCAGAGCTACCAGCTATGATTGGATTGCGGAGGGCGATGCCTCCGTAGTGTGATGTCAAGTCCACCATGCTATTTGTGCTATGTTACTACTCGCAAAGATACAAAATAACCACGATTGCACCATCGTTTGGTCAATTCAAAAAGTTGTTGTACCTTTGCATCACCAAAACGCAAGAAGGATGGTGCCATAGCTCAGTTGGTAGAGCAAAG
>URKO01000158.1 GCA_900548415.1 uncultured Porphyromonas sp. | reverse complement strand
CTATATAGACTGAAGCAAGATAGGTCTAACCTCTAAGGTCTAAGGTCTAATTTCTAACCTCTAAAGTCTAAAGTCTAGTACGCCATCGCTGCAATTTAGATACTAAACGCGAGAGATCGTGCGGGGTGTGCAGTACCACAGGAGGAGCACCACAAAGAGTTGCTCAGGCTGCGATAGCATGCCCCCAGCACCATCAACGCTTGCTGAACTGGAATTTCTTACGAGCCTTAGGACGTCCTGGCTTCTTACGCTCTACGACACGTGGATCACGTGTTACGAAGCCTGCTGCACGCAGCGTAGCCTTGTCCTCAGGGTTGATCTTGATCAGTGCACGAGCGATGCCAAGACGAGCTGCTTCGCTCTGTCCCTTGAAGCCTCCACCCGTGAGGTTGATCATGACATCATACTTGTCAGCCACCTCTAGCTTGAGGAGAGGTTGCTTCACAATGTACTGAAGTATTGATGAGGGGAAGTAGTTAGCGATATCCTTCTTATTGATCGTTATCTTGCCCGAACCCTCTGTGAGATATACGCGGGCTACTGCAGCCTTACGTCTACCTATAGCATTGATTTGTTCCATCGTTTACCGCGTATTTATTTAAGTGTATTGATATCGATCTTACGGGGCTGTACACCCTCCATAGTGTGGTCGGGACCATCGAAGACCCGGACGTGCGTCAGCAGCTCAGCACCGAGCTTGTTCTTAGGGAGCATCCCTTTGAGGACCTTCTCAAAGAGCTTGCGAGAGCTCTTCTTCTGGAAGTCTCTTGGGGAGAATATCCTCTGCCCTCCAGGATAGCCTGAGAAGGTCAGATAGCTTGGGGTGTCCCACTTATTGCCTGTAAGTTCGATCTTGTCGGCATTGATGATGATAACATTGTCACCGCAGTCTGCATGAGGTGTAAAGCAAGGCTTATACTTGCCACGCAGTATCTTAGCAACAATAGAGCAGAGGCGTCCGAGACGCTGTCCCTCGGCATCTACCACGAGCCACTCCTTCTGAGCAGACTCCTTGGTGGCGGATTGTGTTTTATAGCTTAATGTGTTCACGCTAATAGTTTGATTGGGATTAATACAAAAGGAGATCTCCCTAGGCGCAGGCTCCTCGAGCTCCCCGATCATGACACCTCTACTATATGAGGAGTGTCACTCTAAGGCTGTCGCGAGGAATCCGTTCACCTGTCGGTAGGCTATCGATGGAGCGTGGACGCACTCCTTATACACCGACACAGATACCACTACGACACTCATGTGAGGTCAAAAGCTTGCTCTGGTTATCTCGTTTCGATAATAATCAGCACCGCAAAGATACAACTATTTTGCAAACTGGCAATAAACCCACCCAGAGCAAACAGGGCTGACGCATCATAATCGCTCTATCAGGAGCTACAAAACGAAAGCAACTCTCTAGAGACTCCGCCTAGGGCGTGACTCCAGAGAGTTGCTTTATTATTGTAGTTAGCTTAGCGAGCGAAGCACTCTGCAACGAGAGCACTGCTCACCTGCGCTGCTTATTTCTTATCCTCGACTGCGGCACGAGCTGCTGCTAGGCGTGCGATAGGCACACGGAAGGGCGAGCAGCTGACGTAGTTGAGCCCTACACGGTGGCAGAACTCTACTGATGATGGATCACCACCATGCTCACCACAGATGCCGAGCTTGATCGTAGACTTTGCGGAGCGACCCTTTTCGGCTCCCATTTGTACCAACTGACCTACACCCGTCTGATCCAACTGCTGGAAAGGATCTACCTTGAGGATCTTCTTCTCTAGATAAGTCGGTAGGAAGGTATTGACATCGTCACGAGAGTATCCGAAGGTCATCTGCGTGAGATCGTTCGTACCGAAGGAGAAGAAGTCAGCCTCCTTAGCAATCTCATCGGCGGTCAGAGCTGCACGTGGCACCTCGATCATAGTACCAATGTGGAAGTCAATACGATCGCCCTGCTCCTTAAAGAGAGCCTCAGCGGCCTCGCGGATCACGCGAGCCTGCAGCTTAAACTCCTCAACGACACCAACGAGTGGCACCATGATCTCAGGATGCGTCTCGATGCCCTCCTTCTTGAGCTCGAGGCAAGCGCCTAGGATGGCACGTGTCTGCATCTCGGTGATCTCGGGATAAGTGTTGCCTAGACGGCAGCCACGGTGTCCGAGCATTGGGTTCAGCTCGTGGAGTTGCTCCACGCGATCGTGTACGACCTTAGGCTCGACGCCCATAGCCTTCGCCAGCTCTATCTGTCCAGACTCCGTCTGAGGGACGAACTCATGAAGCGGTGGATCTAGTAGACGCACGGTAACGGGCAGCCCCTTCATGGCGCGGAAGATACCCTTAAAGTCCTCCGTCTGGATCGGGAGAAGCTTTGCCAAAGCCTTGCGACGACCCTCAGTGTCTGTAGCGAGGATCATCTCACGCATTGCCTTGATCTTGTTGTCCTCAAAGAACATGTGCTCCGTACGGCAGAGTCCGATACCGACAGCACCAAAGTTACGTGCCGTAGCAGCATCATGAGGCGTATCAGCGTTGGTACGTACAGCGAGCTTAGAGTGCTTGTCGGCTAGCTCCATTAGCTGACGGAAGTCAGCATCCATCTCAGCAGCGATGGTCTCGACCTGTCCCTCGTAGATCTCACCCGTAGAGCCATTGATCGAGATGAAGTCTCCCTCGTGGAGCACCTTATCATCGATGGTTACAGTGCGAGCCTTGTAATCAACAATAATACCGCCAGCACCTGTGATACAGCACTTACCCATACCACGAGCCACGACAGCTGCGTGTGAGGTCATACCGCCACGTGCCGTAAGGATACCCTGAGCTACGCTCATACCAGCGAGATCCTCAGGCGAGGTCTCGATGCGTACCATGATCACCTTCTTGCCCTGCTCGTGCCAGCTGGCTGCATCATCAGCAAAGAATACGATCTGTCCCGTAGCTGCACCTGGAGAGGCGGGGAGTCCCTTGCTCAGCACCTTGGCGGACTTTAAGGCTTTCTTGTCAAAGACAGGATGTAGCAGTTCATCGAGCTTAGCAGGCTCCACGCGCAGTAGAGCCTCCTCCTCAGAGATTAGGTTGTCACGAAGCTGATCCATTGCGATCTTGACCATTGCTTGACCTGTACGCTTACCATTACGTGTCTGAAGGAGCCATAGCTTGCCCTCCTGAACGGTAAACTCTAGATCCTGCATATCGTGGTAGTGCTGCTCCAGCTTGTGCTGTATAGCATTCAGCTCAGCATAAATCTCGGGGAAGGTCTCCTCCATAGAGGGGTACTGAGCCTTGCGAGTTGCCTCGTCGATACCCGCGCGCTCAGCCCAGCGACGTGAGCCTTCTATTGTAATCTCTTGTGGCGTACGGATACCAGCGACGACATCCTCACCCTGCGCATTGACTAGGTACTCACCATTAAAGAGGTTTTCGCCGGTAGCCGCATCACGCGTGAAAGCCACACCCGTAGCGGAGGTATCACCCATATTACCGAAGACCATTGCCTGGACGTTTACGGCTGTACCCCAATCATCGGGTATGCCCTCCATCTTGCGGTAGAGGATCGCACGATCATTCATCCATGAGCCAAAGACCGCCATGATAGCGCCCCATAGCTGCTCGTATGGATCAGTGGGGAAATCATGTCCCGTAGCCTTCATAACGGCAGCCTTGAAGCGCTTGACGAGATCCTTGAGGTGATCTGTCGTTAGCTCATTGTCAAGCTTGACGCCAGCCTCCTTCTTGACCTCCTCGATGATTGCCTCAAAAGGGTCAATGTCGTCCTTGTTGACAGGCTTCATGCCGAGTACGACATCGCCATACATCTGTACGAAGCGGCGGTAAGAGTCCCAAGCGAAGCGCTCGTTGCCACTCTTACGCGCTAAGCCATCAACGACCGTATCGTTGAGACCGAGGTTGAGGATCGTATCCATCATACCAGGCATAGAGGCTCTACTGCCCGAGCGGACAGAGACGAGAAGAGGATTCTCTACATCGCCAAACTTAAAGCCCATGATAGTCTCGATATGCTTGACGGCAGCCATCAAGTCATCCTTGAGGTCAGCAACAACAGCCTCACGGCCAC
>URKO01000157.1 GCA_900548415.1 uncultured Porphyromonas sp. | reverse complement strand
TTTTTTTTTAATGATACGGCGACCACCGAGATCTACACTCTTTCCCTACACGACGCTCTTCCGATCTCTCTTTAGTGCGACTAGGGGCTACTGGTATCGATCGATAAAGCGTAGGATGCGTTGACGAGCTTTGACACCTTCGATCGTAAGGGGCTGGTCAAACACCCCCAGCTTGTTCAGCTTATCCAGATCTTGCGCCAGCTCCTGTCGATCAGTAAGGTCGGAGATGCGCTGCTCTAGCTTGTGGGCGATACAATTAGTTATCACAGCCCACATACACTCCCGCTGCCAATGCTCCTTCTGGTAGGGCGTAGCTCGCTCCTCATAGAGCTGATAGGTGTGCTCTAAGCCTTTGATCCAGTTCTTGACCTTCTTAGTCCGACTAGAGGAGCGGTCTATCGATCCGATGTTGGGAAAGTAGTAGTAAAAGGGCAGATCCGTGATGACCGTCCGGGGATTCTTGAGGATCACCTCACTCCACCAGGGGAAGTCTTCGAAGATCACTCCTTTGAGAAAGGGGACATCCTCCACGAGGCTCCTGCGAAGCAAGTGACGCCACACGTAGAAGTGCTTGATCGGGTTCTCGATCTTCGTATGGCTGTACTCCGTGACGTGAGCGAAGACATCATCGGTCGTGTGATACTTTACCTTGTCTAGCGTGAAGCGTCGCTTGAGACCACGAGGCGTGGTCTTATCTATGTCAAACCCTAGCGCATGACGCACGAGGAGGCGAGGACGAAAGAGCGGGTCTTTGTACCAAGAGACGATATCGGCATCTTCTTGCTGGATCAAAGCGTAGGCGATCTCAAAGGTCTGTGGATGGATCAGATCGTCTGAATCCAAGAAGTTGACGTAAGTACCCTTAGCAACGGCCATGCCAGCGTTGCGAGCGTCTGAGAGTCCGCCATTCTCTTTATTCACAATCTTAAAGCGCGAGTCTCTCTCAGCGTACTCGGCTAAGATCTGCGCACTATTGTCAGGGCTCCCATCATTGACGCAGATAGCCTCCCAGTCGGTGAAGGTCTGCGCCACGACACTGTCTAGACAGCGTCGCAGATACTTCTCTACATTATATATAGGGATGATGACGGAGATCTTAGGCATAAGAGATGGCTAGGTAGGGGGTCAGACGATATTGCGAAAGCGCTCAGGGATCTCGACGATGAAACAGAGCCCCAGCATGGCGGGCTTATTCCACGCATAGGGAGGACGTATATAGGTCTGGAGTGTGCGAGCTAGGCGTGCAGTGGAGTCCCACGAACGAGCCTTATGGTTGGTCACCTGCTGGATGGTTTTTGACCGCTTGGCGATATGCTTTGTCCAGCCAGCCTCTCGTCGGTCAGGATCGGCAAAGCGCGCCTCGATACGCTTCATGTCGAAGTAGCCAAAGTGAAAGAGGTAGAGCTGCGGATCGATGGTAAAGTTGTGTCCCTTGATGCGATGAAAGCCTGATCCCCAGATGACTGGCTGTGCGATGACGCATGGCTTGGTGTAGCGTGTCGATAGTCGCGCATAGTGACGCTGCTGGAGGAAGGGTAGATCCTCTCGAATGTCTCCCTCCTGCTCAAGATGCTGCCCCACATCGACGCCCAGTCCCGAGACACTGACACCTATAGGACGCTGGCTTAGGTACTCCTTGAGTCCCATCCCAACGAGCGGGTCGACGACGAGTATCTCGTCGGCATCGACTCCGATGACGAGGTCGTAGCCTCCTGTGGTCAGTAGCTCCTTAGCACGCTCAGAGAGGAAGGCTAGTCGCTCCTTTTCGGCAGAGACTACCTGCCCCTGGATCTTATCTACCGCCACGACCGTAGCTTGAGGACACCAGTCGGGTAGGGGCTGATCCTTGCCATCTAGATAGATGTAGAGATGCTCCTCACCGAGCTCTCGGCCGTAGTAGGCTGTCCACTTGCGCAGATAGAAGTCATCATTGCGCACCATGGTCAGGGCTGCGACACGCTTGGTCTTCATAGCTAGGTGCTAGGCGTCAATGTTGGCGTAGGTAGCGTTCTCCTCGATGAACTCGCGTCGTGGCTCGACATCTTCGCTCATGAGCATGGAGAAGACCGAGTCGGCGCTCGCGAGGTTGTCTATGGTCACCTGGCGTAGGGTACGCGTCTGCGGATTCATCGTCGTGTCCCAGAGCTGTACGTCGTTCATCTCACCGAGACCTTTGTATCGCTGTATCTTGATGCGGTTCTCCTGTCCCTGACCATACTTAGTGACGAAGTCAGCCTTCTGCTCGTCTGTCCAGCAATACTCCTCGATGCGGTCTTTCTTGCAGAGGTAGAGGGGTGGATTGGCAATGTAGACGTAGCCGTTCTCAATGAGCGGACGCATATTGCGGAAGAAGAAGGTGAGGATCAGCGTCGCAATGTGCGCACCATCGACATCGGCATCGGTCATGATGATGATCTTGTGGTAGCGAAGCTTGGAGAGGTTGAGCGCCTTGGAGTCTTCCTCTGTGCCGACGGTCACGCCAAGGGCTGTGTAGATGTTCTTGATCTCCGCATTGTCTAGGATGCGGTGCTGCATAGCCTTCTCCACGTTGAGGATCTTACCACGCAAGGGGAGGATCGCCTGATACTTGCTGTCTCGTCCCTGCTTGGCGGTACCACCTGCGGAGTCTCCCTCCACGATGAATAGCTCGCATTCGCTAGGATCTTTACTCGAGCAGTCAGCTAGCTTGCCTGGTAGCCCACCGCCTGTGAGGGGCGACTTACGCTGTACCAACTCACGAGCTCGGCGTGCTGCGTGACGTGCTTGGGCTGCTAGGATGACCTTGTCTACAATGAGCTTAGCCTCTGTGGGGTGCTCCTCGAGGTAGATCTCTAGAGCCTCGCTGACGGCTGCATCGACGACACCAACGATCTCGCTGTTTCCGAGCTTCGTCTTCGTCTGTCCCTCAAACTGTGGCTCAGCGACCTTGACACTGACGATAGCGGTCAAGCCCTCACGGAAGTCATCGCCCGAGATCTCCTCCTTGATTTTGTCGAGGAGGTGCGAGTCGGTCGCATACTTCTTGAGCGTGCGGGTCAGTCCACGGCGGAAGCCTGTCAAGTGCGTACCGCCCTCGATGGTGTGAATGTCATTGACGTAGGTGTAGACGTTCTCCTGATAAGAAGTGTTGTAGGTCAGTGCCACCTCGACGGGTACGCCCTGCTTCTCTGTCGTATGATGGATGACGTCATGGATGAGCGACTCCTTAGCACCATCTACGTAGCGAACGAACTCGCTCAGTCCATTCTCCGAGTAGAAGACCCAAGACTTAGGCTGTCCCTCCTCATCGTGCACTCTGTGGTCAATGAGCTTAAGGTGCAGACCCGCATTTAGATAGGATAGCTCACGCAAACGGTGTGAGAGCGTCTCACTACTATATATTGTCTCACGAAAGATCGTGTCGTCAGGCTTGAAGGTGATGCGGGTACCTGTGTCATCGGCTTTACCAACCACCTCAACGCCTGTCAGAGGTTTACCACGGCTGTACTCCTGACGATAGATCTTACCGTCACGATGTACCTCGGCAATAAGTGACTCGGAGAGCGCATTAACGCAGGAGACACCCACACCGTGGAGACCTCCTGATACCTTGTAAGAGCCCTTGTCAAACTTACCACCAGCGTGCAGTACCGTCATGACCACCTCGAGGGCACTCTTGCCCTCCTTGGCATGCATATCGACAGGGATACCACGACCGTTGTCGGTTACTTGGATTGAGTTGTCTGATAGGATCTCCACTAGTACTTCGGTACAGTAGCCTGCCAGAGCCTCATCGATAGAGTTGTCGACCACCTCGTAGACAAGGTGGTGGAGTCCCTTCTCGCTGATGTCTCCGATATACATGGCGGGACGCTTGCGCACCGCCTCTAGTCCTTCGAGTACCTGTATGCTACTAGCTGAGTAAGCACCTTTATCCTGAGGTGTAGTCATTATGTCTTTCTCTTGTTCGCTCATTGTAATTGGCTTATCGTCAGTGGTAGTGAAAAGGGCTATCTGATGAGCCAGCTTCTCATCCCACTATATGTCTTGAATAGCACAAAGATACAGAAAATGCGAGTATAAACTCTCATTCTTTACGCTAAAACTTTTCACGGCTGCTGTTTTT
>URKO01000156.1 GCA_900548415.1 uncultured Porphyromonas sp. | reverse complement strand
CCTCTGGTTTAGCCTTAGAAGTGCTCTTGCGGAGAAACTTCTTCTTGACTTTTCCTATAGTCTCCTCATCAAAGGTCGGTGTGAAGTCACGCAGGACTAGATTAAACTCATCCTCCGTGATGCGTGTGTTGGGGTTGTTGTCTACCTCCTTACCCTTATCGTTAAGGAAGGAGACAAGCGTGTTGACTCCGATGTTGAGTTCTTTGGCTAGGCTAAACAGTTTTATGGACATATATTTCTCTTGATTGCTCGTCTACGGGTGGGGATTGGTATTTCTTGTCATTATCATATAGTCACGGTCACCCCCTATACTGTGACTAGCTAGTAGTGTGCTGCTGCTTACTCCTCGGTAGCTTCGTCTTCCTTGAGGTCTTCGATGATCGCCTCTGCGATCTCACTTTGCGTAGGCACGGGGCTCTTGAGCAGGTCAATGTTTTCCTGTGGTAGCCCCATCTCCTTTAGCTCCTCAAGGTCAAACTCGGACGAGAGGATGCGGAGGACACGGTCGATGGTCTCTATCTCGAGATCGGTCTTCTTAAGGAGCTCTGAGCGAGATGTGGTCAGGACGGCACGAGCCGTGTTGAGACCTATGTCTAGAAGCATCTTGATGACCCAGTCCTCGATCTCATCGCTAAACTCGGAGAGGTAGATATCCTCCTCGGTCGTATCAGCTGCATCACGGAATACCTCAATCTCAAAGCCTGTCAGGACGGACGCTAGCTTGATGTTGCTGGCGTTCTTACCAATAGCTAGAGGCACATCCTCTGGACGTAGGTAAACCTCTGCCTTGGCGGTCTCTGGATAGAGCTCGATCGAAGAGATCTTAGCCGGACTCAGCGCACGCTGTATGAATAGACTATCGTTCGCCGTGTAGGTGAGGACGTCAATGTTCTCTCCATGTAGCTCCCGGACGATGCCACGTATGCGGCTACCATTCATACCGACGCAAGAGCCGACAGGATCGATGCGATCATCGTACGACTCGACGGCAATCTTGGCGCGAACGCCTGGGATACGTGCTACACGCTTGATGGTGATCAGTCCGTCAGCGATCTCAGGTACGTTGATCTCGAAGAGACGCTTGAGGAACTCTGGGCTAGTGCGTGAGAGCGTGACGCGAGGGTTATTGTTCTCATTATCTACACGAGCTATGACGGCATGGACGCTATCGCCCTTGCGGAAGTACTCGTCAGGGATCTGCTCGCTCTTGGGCATGATGAGCTCGTTGCCATCCTCGTCGACGAGGAGAGTCTCACGCTTCCACACCTGATAAACTTCAGCTGTGATCAGCTCTCCTACACGCTCTATGAAGGTTTGGTAGAAGTGCTCCTTCTGCAGATCCAAGATCTTGCTCGAGAGGGTCTGGCGTAGATTGACGATGGCGCGCCGACCGAAGGAGAGGAAGTCTACCGAGTCGGTCACATCATCTCCGATCTCAGCCTCGGGATCTATCTCAAGAGCCTCAGTGTAGGCTACCTGCTCGTTTTCCCGCTCGACGGCATCGTCGGCAACCACCTCGCGGGTGCGCCAGATCTCAAAGTCTCCGCTATCCGCATTGATGATTACGTCAAAGTTGTCGTCTGAACCAAACATCTTAGCGAGGATGCTCCGGAAGGAGTCCTCTAATACGTGGAGCATCGTCTCCTCGTCTATGTTCTTTAGTTCTTTGAATTCAGTGAGTAGAACCTTTAAGCTCGTTGCTTCTTTCTTTCTAGCCATATATGTATGTTGGGTCTCTTCTGTGGGACTAGTATATCTAAGTAATGGTGGGGGAGGGGGATCGCTATCAGAGTGCCTTGTCTAGGTCGTACGAGATGCGCTTGAGCTGATCATGCTCGATGCGGTGTGGCTCGATGATCTGCTGCTTTTTCTTCTTCTTGCCATCCTGTATGGTCTCTGTGCGCTCGATCTCTAGGACGACGTACTCGGGGAGCTGATCAGCATCCCGGGCACCGACCTCTATGAGCTTGCCGTGCCACTTCATGCCTGACGCATCGACCGCCTGCACGGGTGCCTCTAGATGACGTGTGTACTGCTCGTAGACCTGCCACGGATCGGAGAGACTGGGCGACGACACCTCGAGGGCGTAGTCCTCCTCCTCGTCACGATCGTGTAGCTGCGTGATGGCTCTAGAGACCTCGACACAGCGAGAGATGGGCAAGCCTCCCATGGCATCGACCACTACTCGGATCTGATCTCCTGGGCTACTAGTTACCTCCACGACGAACTCGTCCTCGTGGAGCATCTGCTCTATTTCTGTGCGGAGTACTGCTAGATCTATCATGATACTCGATGGTTTATATACAAAAAGGAGGGAACCGCTGTCGCATGGCTTCCTCCTCCATACCTAAGCTGAGACGACTGCTCGTGAGCCGTACGACCTCAACCGGTTCATTACGATGCAAAGATAGTAATATTTCTTCAGATAGCACACTGTCTACCCGATTCGAAAATCTTACGAGTAACGATTTGTAGAAGAGACGCACGGTCGTGCGTCCGTCCCTGTCAAGGGTTACAATATCCCGATTACACGTCTTGTCGTTTGACAACGGACGCTCTCTCGCTAGACACTCCCGAGCGTCCCTACACAGGGGCTACCCGAAAGATTTGCGGAGTCGTCTCTACCCGATGCAAGGTAAATAATCCAGAGGAGCTGCCTAGGTAATAATGAGACTGTTGCAAAAGTCAACAGGCTCACAATCTTGCAAACAAGATTGTCCAGACTTTGCAGAAAGGATGAAGCGCAAGGCGCTGAGGGTGAGGCCTGAAGGGAGCATACCTACGTATGTGACCGAAGCCGAATCCCGAAAGCAACACAGCGATTCGCCTTTATGCGACAGCCTCCTGTTGAGACGCTTGACACATCCCAACTAAACAACGAAAGATAGGTGTAGTGCTTGGGGCTAGCCTTTGTACTAGCTTTTGGGCTGCGGGACTAAGATGGGCAGTTGCTGCTTTTGGATCGTGATCTCGATGCGACGCCCCAGCTCGATGAGCTCACCATCGACCTGCGCATAGTCCTCCTTCTCACGCTCTATGATGAGATGATCGGTGCGGTAAATGTCGATGGAGGTGCTCTCGTTGATGTTCTTAGTAAAGAGGTTGATCGCCACCTGTGGAGCTTTTAGGAGCGACATGTTACGGATGACCACCACGTCAAAAAGTCCATCGTCCAGCTCAGCCTCAGGCGCGATGATCGCATTATTGCCATACTGATCTGCATTGGCGCAGGTCACGAGGAAGGCTTTCTGCTCGATCACCTCACCATTGAGATGAAGGCGATAGAGCGAGGACTTGTGCTTGATAAACTGATCGACCGTCGAGAGAACGTAGGAGAGCGGCCCTCGGAAGCTCTTCTGGTCGTAGCTAGCGGTCACCTGCGCATCAAAGCCCACGCCGAAGGTCACGAAAAAGGGAACCCCCTCGGCCTCGCAGCAGTCGATACGCTTGGTATACCCTCGGCGAATAACCTCTAGGGCAGCTTCGGTGTCTAGCGGTATGTCTAGTGAGCGCGCTAGCCCATTGCCGGACCCCATCGGGACGATGCCGAGAGACATCTCTGTCGTGCGCACCGCATCGGCTACCTCATTGATCGTACCATCTCCACCGATGGCAATAACTGTGTCAAACCCTTGACCAGCTATATCCTTGATGATGCGATCGGCATGTCCCTCCCCATTGGTATAGACGAAGTATAGCTCACTGCCATTGTCCGAGAGCATGTTAAATGCGAGCTCTGGCAGACTCGTCTTCCTAGAGGTGCCAGAGATAGGATTGATGATGACGAGATACTTCTTTTGAGAGCTTAGCATACGACCAGATCTCTAGTGGTGGAAGGCGAGCATACGCTCACGAGCATACGACTCGTAGGGCGTGCCTGGACGACCATAATTGCAAAAAGGTACAATGCTAATGCCGCCTCGTGGCGAGAAGTCGCCCGTCACCTCGATATACTTCGGGTCCATCAGACGGATCAGGTCGTCCATGATGATGTTCACACAATCCTCATGAAAGGCACCATGCGAGCGAAAGCTAAAGAGATAGAGCTTGAGGCTCTTGCTCTCGACCATACGCACGTCAGGGACGTACTCTATATATATAGTAGCGAAGTCAGGCTGCCCCGTGATCGGGC
>URKO01000155.1 GCA_900548415.1 uncultured Porphyromonas sp. | reverse complement strand
CGCCACGGCCAATATCAGGACAATGGAGAAGAAATAGGTAGCCAGAAACTGGGTAAAGACGTACCTATCGACCGTAGAGATTACCTTGCGACGCATCTGTCTTTCTAGACGTTTGACGCTTTACTTCGCACAGCTTGAGCCCTCGGGAGGATCACCTTCCGAGGGCTTGTGCTATGGTATAGATCGATACTAGAGCTGGTCATAAGCCCACTACTTAGCATAGCTCACGGCACGAGTCTCACGGATCACCGTAATCTTGACTTGTCCTGGGTAGGTCATCTCGGTCTGTATCTTGTGAGCGATATCTGCCGAGAGCGTCTCGGTAGCCTGATCGTCGATCTCATCGGCACCGACGATGACACGCAGCTCACGACCCGCTTGGATCGCGTAGGTCTTGACCACGCCTGGATAAGAGAGTGCCAGCTGCTCGAGGTCTTTGAGACGCTTGATGTATGCCTCGACGATCTCGTGACGAGCTCCTGGTCTAGCACCGCTTATGGAGTCACAGATCTGCACGATAGGGGCGAGGAGCGTCTCCATCTCCACCTCCTCATGGTGAGCACCGACGGCGTTGCAGATGTCGGGCTTCTCCTTGTACTTCTCACAGATCTTCATGCCTAGTATAGCGTGTGGTAGCTCAGGCTCCTCGTCAGACACCTTGCCAATGTCGTGTAGCAAGCCTGCACGACGAGCTTTCTTAGCATTAAGCCCCAGCTCAGAGGCCATCGCTGCACAGAGATTGGCCGTCTCACGCGCATGCTGCAGGAGGTTTTGCCCATAAGACGAGCGATACTTCATCTTACCCACCAGACGTACCAGCTCAGGGTGCATACCATGTATACCGAGGTCGATGATCGTCCGCTTGCCCGTCTCGATGATCTCCTCCTCGATCTGCTTGCTCACACGATCTACCACCTCTTCAATGCGAGCCGGGTGTATACGTCCGTCCTGTACCAACTGGTGCAGAGCTAGACGAGCTATCTCACGGCGCACTGGGTCAAAGGCTGATAGCACGATAGCCTCTGGCGTATCGTCTACGATGATCTCCACACCCGTGGCAGCCTCTAGAGCGCGTATGTTACGCCCCTCACGACCGATGATGCGTCCCTTGACCTCGTCATTGTCTATGTGAAAGACTGAGACAGA
The DNA here is from genome assembly GCA_900548415.1 of uncultured Porphyromonas sp. GTDB lineage: Bacteria > Bacteroidota > Bacteroidia > Bacteroidales > Porphyromonadaceae > Porphyromonas > Porphyromonas vaginalis. The sequence continues at coordinate 2,986 of URKO01000155.1, read as the reverse complement.
GTTCTCTACCGAGGTCTCCGTAGCGATACGCTGTATCGTCGCTACGATCAGTCGTCGAGCTTCTTGCGAAGCATTCATCTTAGCCTCTTCGATCACCTCTGCGGTGTAGGCAGCCGCCTGATCACGAGCCTCTAGGCGTAGGGACTCGATGAGCTGCTCGCGAGCTTGCGCTGCGGATAGGCCACCTATCTCCTCCAGCTTAGCTTGCTGTGTGAGGATGGCGGCGCTTAGCTCCTCTTGCTTCTGAGCGACTAGCTGCTCCTGCTGAGCCATCTGCTTGCGCTCACGCTCTAGGTCAGTCGAGGCATCTTCCAGCTGCTTGGTACGTGCTGTGAGCGTCTGCTCGAGCTGCTGTAAGGTTGTCTCTCGGCTCTGTACCTGAGCCGTGCGATCGGCCAAACGCTCCTCCAGCTCCCCTTTGAGCTGCAAGGCGTATTCCTTAGCCTCGATCACCTTCTGTTGCTTAATTATCTCAGCATCCTGCTTAGCTTTCTCTAAGATGCTGTCAGCCTCATGTAGCTCCTTCTTTTTAGTCTTATGAGCCTCGAGGATAACCTGGTCGGCACTCTCCTGGGCCTCTTTTAGGATGCGCTCCGCTCTCTGCTTGTAGAGGCGCATCACGGCAAGCCATACGGCTCCACCGCCTACAACCAGAGAGCCAACAATATGAGTAAACTAAATAGGTATATGCTAATCTGCATAAATCGTTCTTACTAAAGTGTGTATATCTAATCCGTCTCAATGTATCTGACATGATCGGTAGAGATACAGACTCACCCTAATGAGAGAAGTCCTAGTGGTCAAACGCGTGGATCCCAGCTATACATCCAATCCTTTCTAACAAAAGGAAAGAGAAGCCCTCCTGCAGACTACAACTGTCGCTCTAGCAGGCTATTTACCTCAGAGAGACGCTTCAGCAGCTCTGTCGTGTCTTTACTCTCCTTGAGTACCTCACACTGTACGGCTATATCCACAGCCGCCATAAGCCAGTGCAGCTGCTCATCGCCCTCCGCAGGCTGCGGGTAAGCTGCACGATACTTCTTGACGAGAGCCGATATCGTATGCTGTGCACGACGATAGTAAGGCTCCTCGCTGCGTGGCACATCGATGGGGATAGCGATACCATCGACAAGTAGCGTGATACTCTGCATCTCGTCCTGACAATACCCTGGTTTAGTGCTATGCAGATCCATCTGTGCCATTAGTGAGGCTGAGTTGTAGCTGTACTATGTTGTAGCTCTAGGAGAGCTATACTTTGGTCCATTCGTTTGATCATCTGAGACAGTCGCTCCTTAGCGATGCCCATATCAGTACCACTGACGATAAGCGCACGCGCCATCAAGAGTTGCCGGTTGCGACTCTCGAGTCCCTCCAGCTCATCACACTGCTCACTGAGCCGTGCCTTGAGGTCTGCTATCTCCCTGCGCTGCACCTCTATCTCTTGTTGCAGCGCATCACGCTGCTCGATGAGTCGCAGAGCATTCTGGTAGAGTGCATCCACCTGTAGTTGCTCGTCGTGCGTCATTTCGTCACCATGTGTATCACAAAGGTACAGAAAAAAAAGACTCATCCCAAGATTTTGTCGCACCCAGCCCCGCAACGACACCTCCACACACCTATCCCAGCACCTCCAAAACAGGAGTTGGCCTTTGGCAATGCGGTTTGCGGAGTTGAAGGTCGGGTTGGCGGGCTAATTCCTATTTTGAGGTGCTGGGGGTGAAGCCCCCACAAAAAAACTAACTGAAGTGAATTGATTAACTTGCACCCCCAAATGAATGAGGAGAGCTTTTCGCCCTCCCCCTTACCACCTCAAATATGACTAAAGAACTAGATTTGATTGAGCTGTTCGCTCCCCAAGAAATTCTTCAAGACTTTGACTTCGAGAAGTTGGTTGATGAAAACGGCATTTACCGCATCTATATGGTAGAGAAAGATGACGCTGCCCACATCCCCGCAGAGTTGAAAAAAGAGGTCAACGGAGATCTCTCAAACATAGTCTTAGACGGCTATACAAACTACTTTGAGTTACAGACCTTCCCCGCTATGGGCAAGGAGGTCTTCCTCTACCTCAAGCGTCGTCGCTGGAAGATAAAACAAGAGCAGCGACAAGAGCAAAAGAGCTACACCAACAGCTACTCATACACTGAAAAAGGCATGAAAGCGACCAAGGCTTTCGGCGATTTTTTAAAAGAAATTGATTGGGTCTAAACCCACCAGTATCGGGCAAGTCGCCTACTGTCTGGGCATGAGCTCGAAGAAACTTTTTCGCTGGTACAAAGATATCCTGAGCGGATACAAAGGGCCAGCACACCAACGCCATTTGCAGAAGACTGGAGCCTCACGATCTCCAGGCAAGTCTTCTGCTAAAAGCTCTATAAGTTCTGATCTGAAGATTCCCATTTTCAATGAGAAGAATATGGGATCCACCATCTGCATAGACGAAAAGAACATCAACGGGGATTGCTACACCATCGTGTCGAACCCAGAAACGAATAAAATCGTCCTGATGGTTAACACGCTCCGAGCCTCCCAGATCGTCTATCTAATGAGATCAAACATCTCCCAAGAAGCACTTTTCGCAGTCTCTTGTGTAACCCGTGATATGGCTCCAAACTACGACTGGGTGGCTCGCGAACTCTTCCCCAATGCCTACCAAGTTGCGGACAAATTTCACGTTGTCAAAAACATCATTGATCAAGTTCAGAGCGTAAGGATACGCTACCGCCAAGAGCTTCTTCGCAAGCAACGAGAGCTGGAGGAGACGAGTCGCAAGCAGCTAAAACTGCAGCCCGACCCCAAGATCCAGCGAGAGTTCAAAGATCTCAAAAAGGAGCTGTCCAATGGAGACACCCAGCTACAGTTTCTCCAGCGCAGCAAGGGGTTACTGCACAAGCTCCCCACCGAACACACCGCCAGTCAAAAGCTACGCGCTCGGCTACTCTTTAGACTTTTCCCCGACATCAAAGAAGCATACAAATTCTCTGTG
>URKO01000154.1 GCA_900548415.1 uncultured Porphyromonas sp. | reverse complement strand
GCTTATCAAGGGGCTCCCTGAGAGTCGTGCCGAGCAGCAACAAGCGAAGCGATTTGACATCTTCGGCTTTGTCACCTTCTTTGTGGGTATCTTGTCGCTACAGCTTTTCATCGCCAATGCGCCCGTCTGGGGCTGGCTCAGTCTTTACTCGCTATCCAGTATAGCTATCTCGGTCATTGCTATAGTGATCTTTATCAAGGTCGAGCAGGGACAAGCGGGAGCCTTTATGAACTTTGCCCTCTTTCGCAATAAGACCTTCACGGGAGCGACCATCTCAAACCTGATCCTCAATGCCACGGCGGGCGTACTCGTCGTGTCGCTCAGCGTACTACAGCAGGGCGGTCGCATCGATCCCGCCACGGCGGGCTACCTGACCATCGGCTATGGGGTCTCCATCCTGCTCTTTATCCGTGTGGGGGAGAAGCTCCTCCAGCGCTTTGGCCCTCGCAAGCCGATGATCTGGGGCTGTATGCTGATCATCGTCTCAGTCATCCTCATGTCTCAGACGCAGCTCATGACGGGCGTCTATATGATCCTGACGGGTGTGGCGTACGTCCTCTTTGGTACTGGGCTAGCCTTCTATGCGACACCCTCGACCGATGCGGCACTATCGAGCCTACCTCGAGATCTCTCGGGACAAGGATCCGGCATCTACAAGATGGCTTCGTCCCTTGGTGCAGCCTTCGGACTGGCCATATCACAGGCTATCTACAATGGCATCCAAGTGTCGGGAGAGCCGATTGAACTTCTAGGCAATCTGATCAACTTCGTGGGGCAGCAGGGCAACCTCAACTTCCGTCACGCAGCGATGGTGACCATGTACTTCAACATTGCCCTGCTCCTTCTCGCTATACTCTCCATAACCCTGACAATACCCAAGCAAAAGAAGCAGTCTGAGGCGTAGAGATAACTAATATATAGACACACACAACTATGAAATCTAAGATAAGTGAAGCCATCTGCCGAGATATGGAGCAGTGGTTCGAGAGCTTTCATCAAGCTCCAGAGACAGCTATGCAAGAGTACGACACCTCTCGCATCATAGCCGAGAGGCTACGCGACTTTGGCTATGAAGTGACGGAGGGTATCGGCAAGCTCGGCATCGTGGCTACGATGCAGCGTGGTGAGGGAACGCGCTCCCTAGGCATCCGCGCAGAGTTTGACGCACTAGCTATACAGGAGGAAAACGATCTGCCCTACCGCAGTCGCATCCCAGGGCATGCACATCTCTGCGGGCACGATGGCCATACAACGATGCTCCTCGGAGCTGCCAAGCAGTTGGCCGAGAGTGGTCACTTCAATGGCAAGCTCACGCTCATCTTTCAGCCCGGCGAGGAAACGATGCAGGGAGGTGCCGCAATGGTTGCCGATGGGCTCTTCGAGCGCTTTCCCGTGGACGCGGTCTATGCGATGCACAATCTGCCTGGTCTGCCCCTCGGCACGCTACACTTCTGCTCTGGCGAGATGATGTCTGCCGTGGACAACTGGGAGATCAAGCTCATGGGTCGCGGCTCTCATGGCTCTATGCCTGAGCTTAGCATCGACCCCGTCGTCGCAGGGGCCTCGCTCGTCTTAGCTCTGCAGAGTATCGTCTCACGCAACGTATCCCCTTGGCATCACAGCGTGGTGACTATCGGAGCCTTTCTCGCAGGGGATACGGGGAATACGATCCCCGACAGCGCTACCCTCAGACTCTCTATCCGCAATATGGAGCCTGAGACGCGCGTCCAGGTGCTGGAGCGCATCCGCACCATCACGCAGCACCAAGCCGAGAGTTATGGCTGTGCCTATGAGATCACCGAGGGGCAGCCTGGAGCCGTCCTGATCAATAGCGAGGAGGAGACGCGCTATGCTGCCGAGGTGGCTCGCAAGACCTTTGGCGAGGAGCGGGTCATCTACCCCAGCGCACGCTATATGAGTAGCGAGGACTTTGCCTTCATGCTACAGAAGCAGCGGGGCTGCTACCTAATGATAGGTAATGGCGAGACCCCGATGGTACACAATCCTAAGTTTATCTTCAACAAGCAACTGCTTCCGATCGGCGCCTCCTATTGGGTTGCGCTAGCCGAGGACTACCTCCGCTAGTGGCTCACTGCTCTACGTGGTAATTTCGTACCTTTGCGCTTATTATGACCGAGAGAGTAGAGCAAGAGAACAAGTGGGTCTATATCGAGACCTACGGCTGTCAGATGAATGTGGCTGATAGCGAGATCATAGCTGCGCAGATGCAACTGGCGGGCTATCAGCTCACCGATCAGATCGATGAGGCGGATGCCGTACTCATCAATACCTGCTCGGTGCGCGACAATGCGGAGCTGCGTATCATACGTCGTCTGGACAATCTCAATGGTCAGCGCAGACGCTCGGGGCATCCGCAGATCGTCGGCGTGCTGGGCTGTATGGCAGAGCGTGTGCAGGAGACGCTCATACAGGATCATGGCGTGGATCTGGTGGCAGGGCCTGACGCTTACACCGATCTGCCACACCTGATTGCTGCGGCTGAGGCGGGTGAGCCGGCTATTAGCATTGAGCTGTCGAAGAGTGAGACCTACAGCGATGTGATCCCAGTGCGTCTACCAGGCTTGCATATCAGTGGCTTCGTCTCGATCATGCGTGGGTGTAACAACTTCTGCACCTACTGCATCGTTCCCTACACACGAGGTCGTGAGCGCAGCCGTGATCCCGAGAGTATCATCCGTGAGGTGCAGCGTATGGCGCAAGAGGGCTACCGTGAAGTGACTCTCCTAGGGCAAAATGTCAACTCCTACTGCTGGCAGTCTGAGACGGGTGCCAATTACACTTTTGCTGATCTGCTGCGAAGCGTTGCTGAGGCGGTGCCTACGATGCGCATTCGCTTTACCTCGCCTCACCCTAAGGATATGAAGGATGAGACGCTCGAGGTGATGAGCCGCTATCCCAACATCTGTCGCCATATCCACTTTCCCCTGCAGAGCGGCAGTAATCGCATCTTAGAGCGTATGCACCGCCGCTATACGCGTGAGTGGTACTTAGAGCGTGTGGATCGTATCCGTGAATATATGCCCGACTGCGGGCTGAGTACTGATGTCTTCTGTGGCTTCTCGGGTGAGACGGAGGAGGACTTTCAGGAGACGCTGGAGGTGATGAGGCTGGCACGGCTGGATAGTGCCTTCATGTTTAAGTACTCGGAGCGTCCCGGCACCTACGCCTCGCGTCATCTCGTCGACGATGTCCCTGAGGAGGTCAAGGTAGAGCGGCTCAATCGTATGATCGCCCTGCAAAACGAGCTGAGCCTCGAGAGTAATGAGCGTGATGTGGGCAAGAGCTTTGAGGTCCTCATCGAGGGTTACAGCAAGCGCTCGCGCGATGACTTCTTCGGGCGTACCCAACAAAACAAGGTAATCGTCTTCCCAAAGGGACATAACCAGATCGGCAAGCTAGTGACCGTGCGAGTGGAACGTGTTACCTCGGCAACGATGATCGGTAGCGAGGTTGAGGCGTAGGAGGCAAAGATAAAAGAGTATCCCAATAAGCAGGTAGCCGCAGGGTATCTTTAGCCTTTGCGAAGAAAAAAACATCATTCCAATACCTAGAAGTAGGTATTCTCAGAAGTTTGTTGTATCTTTGCACTACCAAAGCATGAGAGATAACCTATTTTGGTGTCCCAAGGCGGTGGTAACATCATAGATAATCTTATACACTCAACTTAAAACCAATAAAATTATGGCACACGTAATCACTGACAGCTGTGTAGCTTGTGGCACTTGTATCGATGAGTGCCCCGTAGGCGCAATCTCTGAGGGCGATATCTACTCTATCGACGCTGATACTTGCATCGATTGTGGCGCATGCGCTGCAGCTTGCCCATCAGGCGCTATCGAGGGTTAAGATACACACGGAGGTGTCGCCCCTAGGGCTTCGCTACCTCCACACCCTCTAGCGTGTAGCCATCGCACACGGTCGCTACACACTTAACTACAGAAAAAAGGCGTCCCCCAGCTAGTGTCTATGTACACTAGGTGGGGGACGGTCTCGTTTGAGGTGTTGTCGCATATTAGTATCTTTGCATAAGATAAGAAGAGTAGGCACCTGGCGGGAGCTTGCTGCGTAAGTCAGCGACTTCCAATGCGGAGGAGCTACCCTTCGAATAGACACACACGACATC
>URKO01000153.1 GCA_900548415.1 uncultured Porphyromonas sp. | reverse complement strand
CGAGTTCCAAGGGAGGAACTTTTCAGTTCCAAGGGAGGGACGAGAAAATCCCTAGGAAGGGATTCTAACTTTCCTAGGTAGGAAATTTATTTTTCCAACGCTGGAAACTTTTCGTTCCAACGGAGGAAACGACTCGTCCCTCTGTGGGGAGCTTTTCGTCCCTCCCTTGGGATTGTTTTGTCCCAATGGTGGCAGCGATTCGTCCCATGAGGATGGGACGTTGTTTGAGACGTGTTTTAGCGAGTCGTACCTACTACTGGGTAGATTTGCGGGGGCGATCCCTTGGCAAAGAGGTATAACTTTGCGGTGTAATAGATTCATACAAGCTGTATCCCCCGCAACAACTGATGGCTAAGGCTCAGCATAACGCATATATCAAGCAGATGCACCGCTACGATGCGCTCATGACGGGACGCTCCTGGTGGGGGCATCTCTTTATGAATGGGCTCTGGCAGGTGGATCAGCTACAGATGGCGGCAGAGGTCTTGGCTATGATCCCCGATGACTTTGCGGGGCGGCTACTAGATGTGCCGGTGGGGACTGCGGTCTTCACCTGCGACAAGTACAAGCAGCTTGCCAAGGCTCAGATCACTGCGCTGGACTACTCCGAGAAGATGCTCGAGATGGCTGCTCACCGCTTTGAGGCGGAGGGGGTGACCAATGTATCGCTCGTGCAGGGCGATGTGGGGGCGATGCCCTTTGCCGATGGGGAGTTTGACTATCTACTCACGATGAGTGGTTTGCAGGCTTTCCCCGACAAGGAGCGAGCCCTCCGTGAGATGCACCGTGTGCTGAAGCCTGGAGGGAGACTGTGTGGATGCTTTTACGTACGTGGGGAGCACCGCGTGGGCGACTGGATAGCTCGCCATATATTGGAGCGCAAGGGGTACTACTGCCCGCCACACTACACAGCGGCGGAGGCGGTGGCAATTCTTCGGGAGCTCTTTGGGGAGCGTATCTCCGTCCGCCAGTACCACGCTATGCTCATCTGCTCAGTAATCAAAGATAGGTAAGCAAACGAACTATGAATAGTCCGACACCAGATATACAGAAGCGTATACAGGAGGGTGCCTTACGGCTCTTCTCTCAGCATGGCTACATAGGCACCTCGATGCGTATGGTTGCCAAGGAGGCTTACGCCTCGCTGGGCAGTATATACTACTATTATGAGGACAAGGAGGCACTCTTTCGCTCGCTCGTAGAGCCTGCGATCAAGGGGCTAGAGGCATTTTACGCCTTACCGCCTGAGGATCAGGACATGGAGATGGATATGCTGGACCCCGAGGAGCGTAAGCGGAGGGGCTACTCGAAGGCACCCTTCTACCAGTACATCATTAACCATGCGGAGGCTCTGCGACTGGTCTTCTTCGCCAGTGCAGGCTCCTATCTGGATCAGTACGAGGATCGACTCAATCAGCTGAGCAACGAGGCGACCATCCGCTACTTCGAGCGGTATCGAGAGCTGCATCCCGACTGGAAAGCCGAGGTCGATCCTTCCTTCATCGATATTTACTCAGCCTTTATCACGGCAACCATCAAAACTATACTACAGCGGTCCGACACCAGTCCAGAGGAGCTGGCACGGTTCTGTCGGTGCCACGAGAAGTTTGGCTTCGGCGGTTGGCGAGCACTCTTAGGGGTCAAGTGAAAAAGTTCACTAGACCCCTTTTTTGAACGTATAGCGAAAGACGTTCAGTCCCCCATCTTCCCAATAAGCAAATCAACCAACTAATCAATGAGACGATACAGACTACTATTACTCATCACGCTACTCTCCCTCAGTGCAGCAGTAGCTCAGGAGTACCACTACCGTGGCAGCGTACTAGATGACGCTACGGGCGAGCCCCTCATCGGTGCCAATGTCTATGCCGAGCCAAAAGGTGCGGGAGCCGTCACCGATGCCGCGGGGCTCTGGAGCCTAACGACCAAGCAGCGTGTCAAGACGCTCGTCGTGAGCTACGTGGGCTACAAGAGCAAGCGCATCACATCTCCACGGCAAGATGGCAAGCCGATCAACGTGAGACTAGAGGTCGACGAGACAACGCTGGGCAATGTCGTCGTCGTTGCCAAGCGTCAGGAGCGCGCTCTGCGCGAGTCCGCTATGCCTATCTCGGTCATCTCGATGCGACAGCTACAAGGCACCGCCTCCTCGATAGACGAGGTGCTGTCTCGCACTACTGGCGTGACGCTACGCAATACGGGCGGACTAGGGAGTGCCTCCCGCATCTCGCTACGTGGACTAGAGGGCAAGCGGATGGGTATCTACATTGACGAGACACCCTTTGGCGAGATGAGTGACTTCATCTCGATCAGTGACATCCCGACCGATATGATCGAGCGGGTGGAGGTCTACAAAGGGATCGTACCCTACAAGTTTGGTGGCTCGGCTATGGGCGGAGCGGTGAATGTGGTGATCAAGGAGTACCCGCCGAAGTACTTTGACGCTTCGTATGAGGTGGGATCGTACAATTCGCACATGCTCTCGACAGTCTTCAAGCGTACACTGCGGGATGCGGGCGTGCAGCTAGGACTTGGCGGTACGCTCGCCTACTCGGACAACAACTACAAGATGGAGCTGCCACACTACAAGGATCGGATCGTGAGGCGAGACCACGACCAGTTTCAGAAAGCGATCCTAGGCGGTAGCCTCAAGGCGACGAAGTGGTGGTTTGACGAGATCAAGCTAGAGTGCGCTGGGACCTACATTCGCAGAGAGATACAGGGCTTCGAGTGGGACGTACGAGAAGCTTTTACCCTCTCCAAGGGATTGGCTCTAGAGAGTGCCTTCAAGCGTGCAGACTTCTTCCTCCCAGGGCTAGATCTAGACGCATCGGTCGGGGTGGTCTTCGGGCAAAATGGACTGACCGACAAGGCTGCGCATCGCTACGATTGGGATGGCAAGGAGTACCCCGCTGGCTCCTCTTATGGGGGCGAGCTATCGAGCATACCTACCGATGGGGTCAATCGGACGATCAACCTGGTGGACAAGCTCAACCTGAACTATACGCTAGACCGCCATCAGGCTTTCAATCTCAACCTGTGCCACACTTACGCATACCGCAATCCTACGGACACGCTTATGGATCGCGCTTTGGGCTATAAGGCGAACTTCAAGAGCCGTATGAACAGCCTCACGGCGGGTGCTTCCTACGATCTCACGCTCTTTGAGGATCGGCTCCAAAATGCGGTCACCGCAAAGTACTACAACTACCGCTCTCGCTCTAAGGTCATCGGGACGATCAGTATGGGCGACCTCAAGGATGTGATGACCAATCGGCACTTCTTCGGCTGGAGCGAAGCTATCCGCTACCGCTTCACGCCAGACTTCCTGATCAAGGCTTCCTATGCGGACGAGGTGCGCATACCTACGAGTGAGGAGCTGCTAGGCAATGGCTACTCGATCAGTGCCTCGACGGACCTTCGTCCCGAGCATAGCCGTGGGGGTAACATTGGCTTAGTCTATCGCAACCTCTCGCCCTCATCAAGACGGTTGATCGAGGCTGAGGTCAATGCTTTCGGCTCTTACATCACCGATATGATCCGCTTCATGCCGGGGATTATCCCCTCGATGAGCTGCTATCAGAACTTCGGAAGCATCCGCACGTGGGGCGTAGAGGGCGAGGTGAAGTGGGATGCCCTCCCCTGGCTCTACCTCTATGGCAATGCAACCTACCAAGACCTCAGAGACACGCGCCGACTGATCCCCTCGACGAATGTCGCTAACCCGACTTACCTCAAGCGTATGCCCAATATCCCCTACTTCCTAGCCAATGCGGGCTTGGAGCTACACAAGGAGAATCTCTTCGGCGGGGAGGGCTACAACAGCCGTCTGATGCTCGACGCATCCTATGTGCATCAGTACTACTACGACTTCGAGGTGAGCCAGTACCAAGAGCGCAAGATACCGACTGCACTGCGCCTAGACTTAGGACTAGAGCAGAGCCTGCGCAATAATCAGTGGACGATTACCTTCAAGGTCAAGAACCTGACCAACCAGCGTCAGATGTCGGAGCTAAACCGTCCGCTACCAGGTATTAACTTCTCGGTAAAGCTGCGCTACCTCTTCAGATGACAACTATGACTGTTGCATAAAGGCGAATCGCTGTGTTGCTTTCGGGATTCGGCTTCGGTCACATACGGAGGTATGCTCCCTTCA
>URKO01000152.1 GCA_900548415.1 uncultured Porphyromonas sp. | reverse complement strand
GTCTCCTAGTGCCTCTAGTGTCACTAGGAGTACTAGCCAACAGCTAACGGCCAACAGCCAACAGCCAATCATGCGCGTCTTCTTCAAGTTCGTCCGCAAGGAGTTCATCCACATCTTCAGGGATCCGCTTACGCTGATGCTCTTGATAGGCATGCCCATCGTCTTGGTGCTAGCCTTCGGCTTTGCGCTCACCTCTGAGGTAAAGCAGATCGATGTGGTCGTGGCGACACCGACGCGCACCCCTTTTGTCGAGAGACTCTTTACACACCTTGACCAGAGCGATGCAGTAGGCTCCGTGAGCCTGATCACACCATACGAAGATATGGACGAGGCACTACGCACAGGCGCAGCACACGTCATCATCGTCTTACCGAACGACATAGACAAAGAGCTGCTCGCAGGCACTGAGCCTACCATGCAGCTCCGTCTTGATGCAAGCGATCCTAATATCTCAGCACTCATCAGTGCGCAGATACAGGGGCTTATCTACACGACCGTGCAGGAGTACCTAGAGCAGTTTGGCGCGCTCATGGCGATGCGTATGGCGACCATGAGACCTTACCAGATAGAGACTTTCACGACGCTACTCTACAACCCCGAGATGCGAGCACCCTACTACTTCGTGCCAGGCGTCATGAGCTTGGTTCTGATGATTATCTGCGCCCTGATGACCTCTGTCTCGATCGTTCGGGAGAAGGAGTTTGGCTCTATGGAGGTCCTACTCACATCGCCCGTCAATCCGATCACCATCCTGCTCTCTAAAACCGTCCCCTACTTCACGCTGAGCATCTTTAACGTGGTCACCATCTTACTCTTGTCACGCTTCGTGCTGGGAGTGCCACTACTAGGGTCGGTGAGTGCCATCTTCTTTGTGTCGCTCCTCTTCATCCTCGTGTCGCTCCTCCTCGGCATGCTCATCAGCACCATAACGGACAATCAGACCGCCGCCATGCTCATCAGTGGCGCGGGACTCCTGCTCCCCGTAGCGATGCTCTCGGGCATGTTTTTTCCGATCGAGAGTATGCCGATAGTGCTACAATACTTCGCCCGTGCGATCCCCGCCACATGGTACTCCATAGCGGTCAAAAAGTTGATGATACAGGGTCTCGGCTGGTCCTCGATCTTCTGGGAGTCGCTCATCATGACGGGTATGAGCGTCGTACTAGTCATCCTAGCGCTGCTCAACTTTAAGAAGAAACTAGAGTAAACCCTCCCTGATATCCTATGCTACTAGCTCTCATACGCAAAGAGATATACAACCTCCTCCGCAATAGGTTGCTACTCGGGATGGTCGTCATGTACCCTATCGTCGTCTTGATGCTTCTCCCCTTTGCTACGACTACGGATATCAAGAATCTGCAGACCGTCGTCATCGATCACGATCATACGTCGCTCTCACAGAGACTACAGCAGCAGTTCTTTAGCTCAGGCTACTTTGTCAACGCTTGGCAGGGGCAGCTCCCCCCCACCCTTCAGGAAGGTATGGAGCTCGTAGAGGATGGTCAGGCCGATCTCATCATAACGATCCCGCCACGCTTTGAGGAGCAGCTCATGCGTTATCAGAAGGCTCAGATCGAAGCACGAATCAATGCCTTTAACGCTACAAAAGGTGCCGTCGCCGGGGGCTACACACAGCAGATCGTACAGCAGTTTGTCACTCAGCTCAACGAGTCCACAGGAATAGAGGAGCTAGCCACCATACCGATCCGCATCGTAGAGGTCAACCGCTACAATCCTCAGGCGAACTACAAGGACTATATCATTCCCGGCCTTGTCGCCATGCTCATTACGATGACCGCATTCATCCTTCCAGCACTCAATATGGTGCAGGAGAAGGAGGTCGGCACCATCGAGCAGATGAATGTCACGCCGATCCACCCGCTCGTCTTCATGCTCTCCAAGGCACTCCCCTATATCGTTATATCGATATTCATGGTCTTCCTGGCGCACCCTATCGTCGGACTGCTATACCGCTTATGGCCCCAAGGCAATGTCGGGATGATGATCGTCGGCACCATGCTTTACGTCCTCGCTATGAGTGGGCTAGGACTCTTCATCACCAACTTTGCGCATACGCAGCAGCAGGCGATGTTCTCCTTCTTCTTCGTCTTGATGTTTTTCATCCTCCTCGGTGGGCTCTTCACACCGATCGAGGGAATGCCATCGTGGGCACGTGCCCTAGCCGTGTCGCACCCCTTCACGCACTACAGTATCTTGATGCGCACCTACTACCTCAAGCCAGTCGCCTTCACCGAGCTATGGCGCGAGCTGACGGCACTCTCTGTCTTTGCCGTGGTCAACGGCACGGCCGCCATCCTCACCTACCGCAAGCGCGCCTAGCGACAGAGACACTAGAAGTCTCTATTCCAATATATTTCGTATCTTTGGAGAGGTCAGTCTTAATTCGAAGACTATTTATTACACACACTATAATCGTATGAAGAAAAACTACACTTTACTTCTACTCCTCGTTATGACTCTGCTAGGAGTAGCTACACAGACGAAAGCTCAGGCACCGCTCATGGAGCCCAGCATCAATCTCACCTTCATCACAGATGACGAAAACGCCTCGCTACTCATAGGCGTCATCGCGCCTGTAGACGGCTGCTGGATAGACCTCAATGGTGACGGTCAGTGCCAGGACAATGAGAAGATCCAAAAGGGAAAAGAAAAGAGGGCTATCGACCTCCCAAAAGATCTGACCAAGACGACTATCTATGGTCCGATCACTTACCTCAATCTCAATAAGACAGCCCTCACCGCTATCGATCTCTCCAAGATCAATACCCTCGAGGAGCTATGGTGCTACCAGACAGGGATCACGCAGCTTGATGTCACTGGACAGCCCAATCTTAAAGAGCTCTTTTGCCACTCAAATATGATTAAGGAGCTAGACCTATCGAAGAATACTAAGCTCAAAGAGCTCGGTGTACAGAACTGTGTGCTCAAGTCGATAGATCTCTCTCAGCTACCCGAGCTCGAGACCGCTGTACTATCTGGCAATCAAGTCGGTACATTGGATCTAACACACAATCCTAAGCTAAGGATACTCTACTGCGAAAAGATGAATCTCACCTCACTAGACCTCTCTAAGTGTCCCGATCTCACCTTCATACAGTGCAGCGAAAATCGTGATCTCAAGACCGTAGATCTCTCTATGCTACCCAATCTAGAGGTATTTAAGGCTGACCTAATAGGGATGAAGTCACTAGACGTCTCGCACAACCCCAAGCTCAAGCAGCTACACCTCGGAGGGAACAAGCTGACCACACTAGATCTATCAAAGAATCTTCTACTAGAGGAGCTGAATCTCAATAACAACAAGAAGCTCTCCTCGCTTGACTTCCTCTCTAGTCTTCCTGAGCTAAAGATGCTTACGATCAAGAAAACAAACCTTACCGTCGATCCAGACTTCTCAAAGAACACCAAGCTCGAGTACATCAATATGGCTAGTTGTGGATTTAAAAAGATAGATCTCTCGCACAATCCTATGATAAAGAGGCTCTACTGCGAGAGGAATGAGCTCACCGAGCTAGACCTGACGAAGACTCCCCTACTGCGAGACTTCATCGCCTTTGAGAACAAACTCACCAAGCTAGACTTCTCCGCTTGTAAGGAGCTTCAGTACGCTGACATCACCGTCAATGCCATCGATGAGCATGCTATGCAGGTGATTGTGGAGTCTATCCCTGAGTTCAAGTTACTAGATCCGACATTCCTTGCAGCAGGCCGATTCATCGCCATCGACATGGCGGAGACAGAGGAGAAAAACGACATCACCGATAGACAAGTCAAGGTCGCTACCGACAAGGGCTGGGTGCTCATGAATGGTAATGCTGGTGATCCACAGCCATACCCTGGTAGAAGTACCGTCTCCGTGACACAACTCACTACGGCCGAGACAGCTATCTACTACAACTCCGCAGACGAGCGTCTCTACGTACGTCTCGCTGAGGACATGCCCGCTACCCTACTGAAGGTCTATGCAGCCTCTGGCGAGGAGCTCCTGAGCGAAGTGTACGACCAGGACGATAGCTCTATCTATGTAGGCTACCTACCACAAGGAGCCTACATCGTACAGGTAGGAGACGCCACCTACAAGTTTGTCAAGAGGTAGCAAGCCCTCACCGCCTATAGCCCAAATCATGGCATAGGCATCA
>URKO01000151.1 GCA_900548415.1 uncultured Porphyromonas sp. | reverse complement strand
GCGAAAACTTCTCGCTCATCGGTGGCAAGAAGCCCGACAATACAATTGCTTTCAACGGTACCGTCCTCAGCCCTGATCGTGAGATGGGTGCTATGATCTTCGGACAGCATCGTACACGTACGGGTTGGGATGCCAATGGCGATGGCTTCTCTGAGATAGGACAGCTAGAGAGCCGTGCACTCGGTACGCAGCTCTTCTTCCGCCTCAATCCTTACAACAAGATCACCGCTGAGATCCACTCGATCCAGGAGAAGCGTCGTGGCGGTGACCACTTCGAGCGTCCTGAGCACGTGGTCGCTGTCGCTGAGAGTGTCGGTCACTCGATCCTAAGCGGTAATCTACGCTACGATGCTCACACAGCAGACTACAAGCACAACTTCCAGCTCTACGCCTCTGGTCAGCGTATCGTACGCAACAGCTACTATGGCGGTATCGATGAGGAGAATGTAGCTGACGACAAGCACGCTACACCTAAGGAAGCTTACGGTGACAACTACGGTCTGACCCACGGCAATGTAGCTATGGGCGGTGCTCAGTACACCTACAAGACGGATCGCCTCTTCTTCATGCCAGGCAATATCCTCATCGGTGCTGAGTATCTTTACGACCACCTCAACGATGAGATGCCTATCCTCAAGTATCAGAAGCTCCCTGACGGCACCTCTCGCGCTCCTGGTCTAGATCAGCGCATCCACAACCTGAGCCAGATCGCTCAGATCGAGTGGACGAACAAGGTCTTTACCCTCCTCCTCGGTGGTCGTCTCGACGAGCACTCAGCCATTAGAACTGACAAGGGTGCCCTCAAGCCTGTCTTCACACCTCGTGCTACGGTACGTTACAATCCATTTACCTGGATGAACCTCCGTGCTTCGTATGCACAGGGCTTCCGCGCTCCTCAGACCTTCGACGAGGATCTACACGTCGGTGTCGTATCGGGTGAGGCGCAGAAGGTGATCAATGCAAAGGGCCTCAAGCCTGAGTACAGCCACAGCTTCAACCTAAGCAACGATATGTACTTCTCTCATGGAGCTATGCAGGCTAACCTCCTCCTCGAGGGCTTCTTCACACGTCTCCAGGGTGCGTTCAACACACGTCCTATAGAGGAGCGTGATGGCTTTACACTCTATGAGCGCTACAACGCTTCGGACGCTTCGGTCTATGGTGCCAACATTGAGGGTAAGGTTGCCTACAAGCACTTTACCGTACAGGCTGGCTTTACCATTGCCAAGAGCCTCTGGGACAAGCCTGAGAGTACGGGTGTAGAGCGTTCGCTCATCAAGGGTGAAAACGAGAAGGAGCCTAGCGACATCAATACGCTTGAGAACAATGGCCCTGAGAAGGCAGCTGGCTTCCTTACCGATGGCGATGGCAACTTCGTCAGCACAGAGCTCAAGAGCCGCAACCTCATGAGGACGCCTATGACTTACGGCTACCTGACGCTAACCTACAACCCTGTCTCTACGCTCAACCTTACCGCTACGTGCAACTATACGGGCTCTATGCTAGCTCCTCACGTGATCGAGTACGGTGCTGAGAGCGCTGTCCTAGATCGAGACCTCGTTGCTGCGAGTAAGCGTGAGGCTGGTGCTGCGGATGCTAGCGAGTCTGCACCTAAGTGGGGACGTATCGAGAAGACTCCTTCCTTCTTCGACCTAGGGGCTCGTATCTCTTACGACTTCGACATCTTCACCTCGTCATCTCTGCAGCTCTTCCTCGGAGCTAACAACCTACTCAACTCATTCCAGAAGGACTTTGACCTAGGTGGCGGACGTGATAGTGGCTATATCTACGGACCTATGCAGCCTCGCACGGTCTATATGGGTATGACGATCAAGTTCTAATCCCTCCAGACTGAGACTGCGGTCTCAAACAAAAGGAGACTGTTGCAAAAGTCTCAAAAGAAAAGGGTGCAAGCTAGAGAGAAGTCTAGTTTGCACCCTTCTTAATTTACGAAGGGGGGGGCTAGCGTTGCCTCTGTACCCGCTCGACTAAGCTAGCAATGAGTGCACCACTATCAGGGTGTGTGGAGAGACAGGGTACGTAGATAAGCTCTTCGCCACCTGCTGCGAGGAATAGCTCACGAGCCTCTAGCTCTAGATCGAGCTTCGTCTCCAAGCAATCTGCGACAAAGCTAGGGCTAAAGAGTACGGCGCGGCGAACACCCTGTGCGGCGAGCTCTTGTAGTACACTGACGAGTGTCGGCTCTAGCCAGCGCCCATGTCCCATAGCGGAGTGAAAGGTGAGATGGACACGCTCCTCATGTACGCCTAGTTTGCTGATCACTGCTTGTAGCGTAGCGACACACTGCGCATGGTAGTCCCAGCCGTGCGTCTGGTCGTACTTCTGATGCGCCTCGGGGATACTATGATAGGAGGCGATGTAGTGGTAGGTACTGTCGCTCGTATCTACATGCCTTTGGATCAGATCGGCCAAATGCTGGATATAGCGCGAGTCTGTACCCCAAGGAGTCAGCACAGTGGTCTTGAAATGTCCTCCAGTAGGCTTAGGCAGGTCCGAGAAATAGGTGATAGCGCTCCCCGCATTACTTCGTGTGTACTGAGGAAAAAGCGGGAGCAGTAGCACCTCCACATCGTCCGTACCGACAAGCTGGGCGATACGCTCGCCCCACTCAGCACGGCTTGTCTGGGCATAGCGTGGTGTGTAGAGCGTCGGGAGCTGCGTCAGCTGAGCGACCAGCTCTGCGAGTCGCTGCATCTCAGCAGTCAGAGGCATGACGCCACTAGAGAGGGCTAAGAGCCGACGATACCGTCCTGAAGAGAAGTGCGTACGACGTGGCACGATGATACCCCGCACCAGTAGCTGTCGCATCAGATAGGGTACGGAGATGATGTCCCCATCGGTGAGAAACTCCCGCAGGTAGCTTCGCACGTCCTCCTCGTTGGCGGTCCGTGGAGAGCCCGTATTGGTCAGTAGTATGATCTGCTGTGTCAAGGTCTTATTGCTTGCTATTGCTGTACAAATCGAAGACCGCCACCTCGCTATTGGTAAAAAGCCTCATCGCCGGCCCCGCAGCACCATATCCACTAGAGACGTAGACAGGCGTACCGTATCGCTCAGTGAATCCGTGCGCTATCGGATAGTAAGCACGCACCAGTAGGGTGAAGGGGAAGATTTGTCCATCGTGTGTATGTCCATAGAGTGCCAAGTCAATGCCGTTGCTTGCGAGGCTGTCTAGCTGTCTCGGCTGATGCTCGAAGAGGATGCGCGGCAGTTGCTGGCTCTCTTGCGGTATCTGGTGGACCAATTCGGAAAGCGTAGCCCGCCCACGCTGCGTGTAGTCATCCCGTCCGATGAGCGTCACCGCTCCGCCAGGCGTTGCGATAGAGTCCACGAGGAGGATGCCCCCGACGAGCTTCATCCAGGCCTTTTTCTTTGCCATATCGGAGCGGTACTCGTGATTGCCCAGTGCGTAGTAGCAGCCCAGTGGCGGGGTGATCTGCTGCATGATCTCGGGGATGCTGTCTAGATAGGCAGGGTCGGGGTAGTAGTCGAAGATATCCCCACCTACGAGCATGAGGTCTGGCTCTGTCTTTTTGTAAAGCTCTAGGAGCCGCTCTGCAAAGGGTCGGCCGATCGTTTCGCTAAAGTGGAGGTCCGACACGAAGAGCACCCGCAGATGTTCCCGATCAGCACCTAGCGGCTTGGTCAGCTCCACCTTATGCTCCACTATGTGCGGTGTCGCAGCCTGCTGGTAGCCATACATAAGAATCAGAGCTGAGATTGCTACCATTACGAAAAAGAGAACCCACTTAGCTCGCTGGTATACCGTGTCGCCGAGCCGTGCGCGAAGCGTTTGTCCCGTGATGCGCTTGTAGAGCAGTCGTCCGCCATTGATCAGGAGTGCCAGCGGTACTATATATAGGAGTACGAAAGCCCACGAGCAGACGAAGACGATGCTAAAGGTGAGCAACGCCGATGAGAGCTGATGACGCAGCAAAACGACCACAAGGACGAAGAGCAGGTCGGCCAGTAGCACCCCACGCAGTGACCGTCGCCACCAGCCACGAGGCACCGCCTGCCCTCCACGCCACACGAGGTAGAGGATACCTATGAGCTGTATGAAGAGCGTGTAGAGGAGTACGTGCATATTTAGAAGGTCTTACGCTAAGGGTGAAGTTTGCTCGCTAGTCCACTTCTTGA
>URKO01000150.1 GCA_900548415.1 uncultured Porphyromonas sp. | reverse complement strand
GTAGGGACTCTCGATCTGAGCGTCCGTCCTCGTTAAAACCACGATGCTGTAACCTTTGACACAACGGACGCACGCACCTACGACTCCTGTAGGGACGCTCGATCTGAGCGTCCGTCCCCGTTAAAGGGTACGTCGTTAAGATCATTCTACAACGGAGGTGTGTCAATAATCCATTTATCGTTTGAGGGTGGGGGAGTGCTGGGGATAGCGTGTAGGCTACCACAAAGAAATAGGGGCAACCGGCTGATAAGCCGACTGCCCCTAAAGGTGTTGAGTCGTCAGGCATCGCCTGGTCTAAGGCGATGTCTCTGAGCGTCAGGTTAGATCGCGTCTGGACCGGAGACGTACTCGAAGTTGCCACCGCCGAGACCCTTGTAGGTGAAGGTGATGGTGCTATTGGTATAGTTTTGTCGCAGACCTGTAGTGATGACGTACATCTGGTCGATGCCGTTGGTCTGTGCAGGCTTGTCCGCATAGTGCGCCTTGAGGATGAGCTGGAGACCCTCCTTGATGCGCTCTAGGCGTAGCTTGAATAGCTCCTCGGTAGACTTGCCCTCCTCATCGGGACGAGCACCGACGCTCTTGCCGCCGTCGAGGTTGAAGTTCTTGTAGTAAGCACTACCGCAGAACCACCACTCCTCATTGTCGGGGAACTTCTCGCTGATGTAGTCGGGCTTGTTTGCCTTGACCCATGCGTGCAGTATCATAAAGTCATCGGCCGTCAGCGTGAAGCGGACCGTCGGATCGAAGATCCACTGCTTGCCGAGGTTGACAAACTGGCTTGCGGTCTGAGCTACACGCCACTGATTGCACTCGAGCTTGAAGCTCTGGTACTCAGGCGTGGTGACCTTGTTGTCAAACCACTCGTAGACCACGATAAGCTGGTTGCCAGGCTGAGCGTACGGCATGCTCTGCTGCAGTAGCTGTGGTATGTACCGCTCAGGTAGCATCGAGCTGCTGAAGTTGTCGTGCTTACTGCCTATGGCTTGGTACTCAGCGGGTGAGATGACCCTGTAGGTGCGGTTATCGGCGAGACGCTCTCCGATGAAGAGCATGTTGCGCTGTCCCTCGGCGAGAGCAACTTTCGCTAGATAGCTAGTACCCTTCTCAGCGTAGGTCGTTGCGAGGTACTTGCCGAGCTTAGCGATCTCATCTTTAGAGAGCTTGTTAGGGTCTTTTGCCGTGAGGCCAGCTTTGGTAGCATCGTTTGCTGAGACCTCGACTGAGATGAGTTTGTCCAAAGCGGCATCCTGCTGTATGGCATAAGAGACGGTCACGGCAGAGCCTTTGCCCCACTCGGGGTACATCTTAGCCATGAGGGCTGGGACATACTTCTCCGGAGAGACCCACGCGGTGAGCGTGCGGTTCGTCTTGACATAGTTCGCCTCATGCTTGACCTCTTTCATAAACTCCTCCTTGCTGGATCCGGTGTAGCCCGCCTCCTCCTGCTTGGTAAAAGCTGCGGCGATCGTCTTGTAGTCGGCATCGGTGAGAGCGTAGGCGACGCTCTTCTCTATTGGATGGTCTACCGAGTCTAGTTCTTTGTATATCTGCTCCATCGGATTGCAGGCGGTGAGCAGCAGGAGTGCTGCGGCTGCGAGGAGCTGTGTGATCTGTTTCATATTATTTGCGTGTCTGAGAGTTAGAAGTTAATGCGTAGACCAGTCGCCCAGTTCGTGCCAAAGCCGTAGTAGACGAGCGCTGACTTCATATCGTGGTTCTTTCCATCGCGAGCATCAGAGATGTACTCGGTGTTGGTCACGTTGTTGACATTGATGTAGACGGTAGCGTCGCAAGAGCCAATGTTAAAGCGGTAGTTAGCGCCGAGATCGAGTGTGACGTAGTCGGGTAGGCGCCAAGCGTCCACCTTGTCGGTCTCCTTGGTGCGGTTCGTCGGGTCAAAGTCTGCGTAGTTCTTGCCCGCGTAGTTGAGGTCAGCCTTGAGGCGGAAGTCCTTGAGTGCCTCCCACGAGATGCCGAGCGCAGAGGTCATCTGAGCTGAGTTGCCCACGTGTACCCCCTTGACAAAAGCATTGATCGTGCCGACATACTGCTGCGCATCATCAAAGACATCAGCCTTGACATCGTCAGCCCAGATCCAGTCGCCCCAAGAGAACATGAAGCGAATGTCAAGCGGCTTGATCGGCGTGTAGGTAGCCTCCAGCTCGACGCCCGCGTGGCGAGCATCTAGACCAGAGATATTGGCCGTTGTGTTGTTGCCCATATTGCGTGTGAGGCTCTTGTCCAGCCACTTGGTGTAGTAGCCGTTGAGATCGATGCGAAGGTTTTGCATCTTGAAGCCGTAGCCGACCTCGCCCGTGAAGACGCGCTCGTACTTAGCACCCGTATTGATGGTCGTGTTGTTGCGGAAGAAGACATTGCGGAAGTATGGCGCAATGGTGAAGTAACCCGCATTGACGAAGACGTTGCTGTGCTCGAGGAACTTGTAGCTGGCACCAGCCTTGACACTCCAAGGCAGGTAAGTAGCCCACGGAGAGACGATCTTGTCGGGAGGGGTCAGCGCGTCGTACTTCTCGCCTGTACCGCCAAGGTTAACGTAGCGATAGCCCTTGTGCGAGATAGCTCCAGAGATGAAGGCGTTGAAGTTTTCGCCCGTGAACTCACCCTGTGCAAAGAGTCCGTTCCACAAAACCTCACCGATGTTGTCAAACTGGATATGGTCGCCCACCTTGAGAGGCTGGTAGGGCTTGTGGTACATGAGCTTGGTCGATGAGTTCTGAGGCTCGATGTAGTAGTCGCCGCCAAGTAGGTTGTCGATGACCTCACGGTGGATGCCCTGATAGAAGCGTCCGTCGAAGCCAGCGGTCAGCTTGAAGAGGTCGCTAAACTTATTGGTGTAGTAGGAGAGTAGGCCGTACCAGTTGTGCGAGTTTACCGCATTACTGAAGATGAGCTGAGAGCCGTTGTTGGAAGCTCTGTTGGCCTCCATAACACGATCGAAGTCTAGCAAGCCATCGGGAGTACCCATAAAGGCTGCGGGGTCTTTCGGCCTACCGGTGTTGTAGTCGAGTGTGAGCCAGTCCGTCTTAGCACCACGTATGCGACGGCCACCACCATTGGAGATAGAGGCGTAGACGGAGGTGTAGATGCTGCTCTCCTTATTGATATCCCAGTAGTGGTTGAGGGAGATCTGAGGCTTGTGGTAGAAGTTGCGAGCGTAGGCACCGCCCTCGATTTGTCCGTTCATATAGCCGTAACCACGGTTGAGGCGACGACCCTCGGGAGCGTTGTGATAGTCCTCGATGAGGTACATCTGTCCGCGCTGGTTGTGCCATTGAGGTGCTCCAAAGGCGGTGAAGGATAGACGGTGGTGGTCGTTGATGCGCTTAGAGACGTTGACGAAGTAGCTCCAGCCGACGAAGTTCGTACCACGGACGTAGCCATCGCCTTGGCTACGAGAGCCTGCGAGAGAGATGGCCCAGCCATTGTCCATAAGGCCTGTAGAGACATTAAAGGAGGTCTTGAGGAAGCCGTCATTACCTATACCTGTGTAGATGCTACCGCCCTTCTTGGCATCGGTGCTCTTGGTTACCATATTGATGGTACCACCGACGGACGAGAGGCCTAGCTTAGAGGCACCTAGACCACGCTGCACCTGGATGAAGCTGCTGACGTCGTTGAGGCCAGCCCAGTTGGACCAGTAGACTTTGCCTGACTCCATATCATTGATAGGCACACCGTTGATCAGGACACCTATATTATTAGAGTCAAAGCCACGCAGGTTGATGCGGGAGTCGCCAAAGCCACCGCCACCCTTGGTCACGTAGACTGAGGGAGTCGCTTTGAGTAGCTCGGGGAACTCAATGTTTGGAGCTTGCGTCTGGATCGCTTTCATCGTAACGTTGGAGACGGGCACTGGTGTCAGTCGATCCTTGGGAACGACTGATGCGATGACGCGCACCTCGTCTAGTCCGATGGCACTGGTAGCTATGTAGACCTTGCCAAAGTCATAGCTACCCCGAGCCGATGCTGGGACACGTAGCGTCAAGGTCTCATAGCCTATGAAGCTCACGGTGAGCTGACTGCCTGCCGCCACATTGAGCTGGAAGGATCCATTGCCCTCTGTGTAGGTCCCCGATGCTCCTCCATCTGTGTAGACCGCTACACTAGGCATAGGCTCGTCTGAGCCCTCCTCTAGTACT
>URKO01000149.1 GCA_900548415.1 uncultured Porphyromonas sp. | reverse complement strand
GAGGGCGTAGCCCGAACGACTGGGGGAGCCGATGGGTACACCCCGCATAACGACCTCCCCTCGTGGGAGGTCGGACTATATATAGCTAAGGTCATCGATATGTATGTGCGCTTATTGCTTTTTGGTTGCTGTGGCGTAGTGGCGACAGCAGTTGTGGAGGGTACACTCTGCACAGAGTGGCTTGCGCGCCTTGCAGATGTAGCGTCCCAGCAAGATGAGCTGATGATGCGCACGTATGAGTTGTGCCTGTGGGATGCGCTTGACGAGTGCTTGCTCGACCGCTAAGGGCGTCGTAGCGCGTGAGGAGGCAAGCCCGATGCGCTTGGCCACACGATAGACGTGTGTATCGACCGGCATCGCTGGCGTCTCAAAGCAGACGGCTAGCATCACGCTAGCACTCTTGCGTCCTACACCTGGGAGCGCCTCTAGCTCTTCGCGCGTTGAGGGGACGATGCCGTGATGCTCCTGGGCAATCCGCTCGGAGAGTCCGATGAGGTGCTTCGCCTTATTGTTTGGATAGCTGACGCTCCCCATGAAGGCTAGCAGATCATCGACCGAGGCGCGCGCCATCGCTTCGGGCGTCGGGTAGTGCGCCATAAGCTGTGGCGTCACCATATTGACTCGCTTGTCGGTACACTGTGCCGAGAGCACGACCGCTACGAGTAGACTGAAGGGGTCGTGGTAGATAAGCTCCGTATCGGCATCGGGATAGAGCTGTGCAAGCCCCTCCAGTGCCAGGCGGTAGCGTTCGTCGAGCGTCACGTCGTTGAGCAGCCTTTAGAGTGGTGTAGTGTGTGCGGTAAACTGCGAGAGGAAGTCTAGGTTGTTTTCCGAGAAGTAGCGCAGATCCTTGACATTGTACTTGAGGTTGGCAATGCGCTCCACACCTAGTCCGAAGGCGTAGCCACTATAGACGGAGCTATCGATGCCACAGTTCTCCAGCACGTTAGGATCGACCATACCGCAGCCCAAGATCTCGACCCATCCAGTATGCTTGCAGAAGCCACACCCCTCGCCATGGCACAAGCCGCACGAGATATCCATCTCCGCACTCGGCTCGGTAAAGGGGAAGTAGGACGGGCGCAAGCGTATCTGCGTATCGGCACCAAAGAGCGACTGAGCGAAGAAGAGCAAAGCCTCTCGAAGATCGGCATAGCTCACGTTGCGGTCGATGTATAGACCCTCAATCTGGTGAAAGAAGCAGTGAGCACGCGCCGATATAGCCTCATTGCGATAGACTCTCCCAGGGCAGAGGACGCGTATGGGTGGCTCTTGGCTCTTCATGACACGTGTCTGCACGGATGAGGTGTGGGTGCGGAGGAGTATATTGCTCTTGTGATCCACAAAGAAGGTGTCCTGCATGTCTCGTGCGGGATGGTCTGGCGGGAAGTTGAGTGCCTCAAAGACGTGCCAGTCATCCTCCACCTCAGGTCCCTCAGCTATGCTAAAGCCCATCCGCTCGAAGATGTTACAGATCTCCTCCTGTATGAGCGTGAGCGGGTGACGCGAGCCTTGTGGATAAGGTACGGCGGGACGGGTCAGATCGATCGTCTGCTGCACCGACTGCGTCGCAACAGCGGAGAGGAGCTCCTTGATGCGTGCGGTGGCTTCTTGTTTGAGCTCATTGAGTGTTGCTCCTAGCTGTCGCTTCTCCTCGGGGGGAAGCTGACGAAAGGCCTCAAAGAGCTGGGTGATGCGTCCTTTTTTACCTAGATAAGCTATGCGTAGTTGCTCGGCCTCTTCGGGTGTAGAGGCTGCGAGGTTGGAGAGTGCTGATTGAAGTTGCTGGATTTGATCAAGCATAGGATAGGATATATTACAAGAGAGCTATCCTCCACGTGAGTCTGGCTAACGATAGCACAGCACGACGCGGATAGCTCTCGACGAGTGGGCTACATGAATAGCTTTAGTAGTCTTATTAGCGTATGACCACTTTGAGTGTGTAGGTCTCTCCCTGCACGACAAGACGCACGAGGTATACACCTGACGGCAAATGCTCGTTGCGTACCTCCTGTCCCATGACATTAAAGACCTGCATCTGCTCATACTCGCAGAGCGGTATGATAGACCCGTCACGCACCTCTACCTGAGGGGCAGACTGGTCGATGCCTAAGGCTTGCGCTGTCACCATGGTGAGAGGCTGGTCGGAGAGCTGCTCGGCGGCTACGCACTGATCACTAGCGAATGCCCCACAAGGCAGTAGTAGAGCGCAAACGACGAGGGTATATAGAGTATGTAGTAGTTGCTTCATAAGCATATAGTCACTAGTAGTAGTGGCAAATATACAAACAACTTTTGAGATAGCGGTCAAAATGGACCCTTGATTTGCGACAGAAAGACATTGTTACCTAACCTCCTTCTGTCAGTATGAGATAGATATGAAGAGAGGTGACGTCCCGACCGGGTCATCACCTCTCTTCGTTATTTATTATGGATAGGGTCAGAGGGTGCTAAGCACCGCTCAGGCCCTCCACTATCTATTACTCAGCGCTCTCTAGACGCTCCTTGAGAGCAGCTAGCTCGTCAAGGTCTCCTAGGGTAGCACGCTCTACGCTCTGCTGTGTAGCAGCAACAGCGGCAGCGTCACGTACCTGCTGGTTACGCTCTTCAGTAGCAGCCTGACGACGCTCTGCACGCTCAGCATCCTCGTGGATGCGACTGTGAGAGACGATGATGCGCTGCATCTCGGGGTTGAAGTCGAGGATCTTGAAGGGGAGCTTCTCGTCTACAGCGACGCTAGTGCCGTCCTCCTTGATGAGGTGCTTAGGCGTAGCAAATGCCTCGACACCGTAAGGTAGTGCGATGGTGGCACCCTTCTCGTTCATACGAACGACTGTACCCTCGTGGATAGAGCCGATGGTGAACTCCTTAGCGAACTCGTCCCAAGGATTCTCCGTAACCTGCTTGTGACCCAGGCTGAGACGACGATTCTCCTTGTCGATCTCCAGTACCTGTACCTCGATCATCTGACCGACCTTGACAAACTCGTTGGGGTGCTTGACCTTGCGCGTCCAAGAGAGGTCGCTGATGTGGATCAGGCCATCGATACCCTCGTCGAGCTCAACGAAGACACCGTAGTTGGTGAAGTTGCGTACGCGCGCCTCGTGGTTAGACCCAACGGGGAAGCGCTGCTCGATGGTCTCCCATGGATCGGGCTTGAGCTGCTTGAGACCGAGGCTCATCTTGCGATCCTCGCGGTCGAGCATGAGGACGACAGCGTCTACCTCCTGCCCTACGGTGAGGAACTCCTGAGCACTGCGTAGGTGCTGCGTCCAGGACATCTCGCTGACGTGGATCAGTCCCTCGACACCTGGGATCACCTCTACAAATGCGCCGTAGTCAGTGATGACGACGACACGGCCATGGATGATGTCACCCTCCTTAAGGTTAGGATCGAGGGCATCCCATGGATGTGGCATAAGCTGCTTGAGACCGAGAGCGATACGTGTCTTCTCCTCATCAAAGTCGAGGATGACCACGTTGATCTTCTCATCGATAGAGACCACCTCAGAGGGATCTCCGATACGACCCCAAGAGAGGTCGGTAATATGTATCAGACCGTCTACGCCACCGAGGTCGACGAAGGCACCATAAGAGGTGATACCCTTGACGACACCCTCGAGGACTTGACCCTTCTCGAGCTTGGAGATGATCTCCTTCTTCTGCTGCTCGAGCTCTGCCTCGATGAGGACCTTGTGCGATACGACTACGTTGCGATACTCGGGGTTGACCTTGACGATCTTGAACTCCATCGTCTTGTCGACAAATGCGTCGTAGTCCTTGATAGGACGTACGTCGATCTGTGAGCCAGGTAGGAATGCCTCGACGCCAAAGATGTCGACGATCATACCGCCGTTGACACGGCTCTTGATGTAGCCCAGGATGACCTCGTCGTTCTCCTGAGCAGCTGCGATCTTCTCCCAAGCACGAGCTGCACGCGCCTTGCGGTGAGAGAGCTGTAGCTGACCGAAGCGATCCTCCTTGCTCTCGACAAGTACCTCAACCTCGTCGCCGACCTTGAGATCCTTGTTGTAGTTAAACTCGTTGGCAGAGATGATACCTGCACTCTTGTAGCCGATGTTGACTAGTACCTCGCGCTTGCTGATAGACATAACTTTGCCCATGACGACCTCGTTCTCTTTGATGGTCGTGAGGGTCTTGTCATAAATC
>URKO01000148.1 GCA_900548415.1 uncultured Porphyromonas sp. | reverse complement strand
GCACCTCCCCTTTTGCATTAATGTAATGTGTCAGGAGACAGATTAGTAGATCTGTATGACAAGTATCTTAGAGAGGCTCCAGAACTCTCGAGGATTAGTGATCTCAAGAGTTAGCATCTTGTCCTCTCCCTTGACCAGCTTGTAGCTAGACCCAGGGTGCTTCGTCTTGAGCTCTGCCTTCTTGGCGTAGAGAGGTATCGAAGTAACCTTGCGTAGATCTATCTGCGTAAAGTAGTCAGACTGATAGCCCTCTGTGACGACCTCGCCATTGCGGACGATGTTCATATCCTTGAGGTCGCGTGAGGTACCGATGCAGTAGCGTACGGTGTTGAGCGCAGCGTCCTGACGGTCTAGCTCAGCTTGCTGTGCTGCAGTAGTCTTGCTTAGATTCTCTACGTTATTGCTCAGCCCTGTAACCATCGAGTCAAGGACACCGATAGCGTAGTTCTTGCGCTTGAGCTCCTCGGTGAGATCTAGGATCTCAGCATTCTTAGCATTGAGCTGCTCTTGTAGCGTGCCGATGGTGCGCTGTAGAGAGCTGTTTTTGTTTCCAGACTGAGCGAGCTTCTTGTTGAGGAGGTCGATGGTCTGGCGGTTGGACTCCAGCTTCTCATTGATCAAGCGTAGATTGTCCTCGATCTTAGCACGCTGAGACTGGGGAACCTCGCTATTGCTGTCTAGCGTTATCATGCCTTCTAGCTGCTGTATCTGAGCGAAGTTCTGAATCACTAGATTGATTAGTGAGTCCTGCTCGGCAACTTGCGTGCGGAGTGTCTGCAGTTCGGTGAGCTCCTTCTGTCGCTCTTCCTCCTGCTGACTATTTTTACCGCAAGCGGTGAGCATCAGTAGTGCTACTACCAATGCTGATAAAGTGAGAGATAGTGACTGTTTCATAATTGTATAGTTGTATCTTCTGTTATGTGTTTATTGTTGTTTTTAGAGGCCTTGACGGGTGTAGCGCCAGCTACGACGATGACAAACTCCCCGCGAGGAGCTGTCTCTGCAAAGTGGTCGCTCAGCTCCTGGAGCGTGCCTCGCCGTACCTCTTCGTGTAGCTTAGACAGCTCACGACAAGTGGCTGCCTGCCGCTCTGCGCCGAAGTATGTGATCAGGTCAGCGAGCGTACGACAGACCCGGTATGGCGACTCATAGATGATGATGGTGCGTGTCTCGGTGGCTAGTGCCGTGAGAAGTGTTTGCCGCCCCTTCTTGACGGGGAGAAAGCCCTCATAGCAAAAGCGAGACGTGTCTAGTCCGCTAGCAACTAGAGCTGGGACAAAAGCGGTGGCACCTGGCAGGCAGGTGACCGTCACGCCAGCATCTATGCAAGCTCGTATGAGCATAGCTCCTGGATCATTGATGCCTGGCGTACCGGCGTCACTGATGAGCGCGACGGAAGTGCCCTCGGCAATGCGCTGAGCTAGTCGCTCGGAGGTCTTGTATTCGTTGAACTTATGGTGGCTCTCCATAGGCTTCGCTATCTCGTAGTGCCGCAGCAATACGGAGGAGGTACGTGTGTCCTCGGCAAGGATCAGATCAGCCTCACGCAGAGCTTCTAATCCACGTAGGGTGATGTCTCCCAGATTACCTATAGGGGTCGGTACGACCGTTAGTTGAGCCATTGTAGTTATACTGCGTTCTTGACTAGTCAAGAGACAATTACGGTGCAAACTTACGAAAAACTCGTGGAATCTAGCATTACCGCCCCGATCTAAACGGAGAAAGCGGTTGTCTACAAAGCTTTTACGAGTGTACGGACTTATTCGATATCTTGCTCTTCCGGCAGTGTAACTCCGTAGATCTCCCCTGCCGCTGCGACAAACGAAGGCATATCGCCTTGTCGTAGCTGTACCGTGAGATGGTACTGAGAGGTGTAGTCCTGAGCGACGATCTCGGCACCATGGTTCTTGACTAAGAGCATCACGGGTCCCATCAGATCCATCTGGAAGCTGAGCGTGACACGACTATATAGGATCACCTCTCGGACTGTTGCCTTGTCTAGGACTAGCTCGGTCGTAGAGCGATAGGCATCGATCAGTCCACTGGTGCCGAGCTTGACGCCTCCAAAGTAACGGACCACAGCCACAGCTACGTTGGTTAAGTCACGAGAGAGCAAGCGTCCTAGGATAGGCTTGCCAGCAGTGCCTGAGGGCTCTCCGTCATCGTTGGAGCGTGTCTCGTACTCCTCAGCTCCATAGATCGAGTAAGCCCAGCAGACGTGCGTCGCACTATAATGCTCCTTGCGAAGCTCCGAGATGCGCTCCAGGGCTTCCTCAGCACTAGAGACCGGATAGCAGTATCCGATGAAGCGGCTCCGCTGAATGTTTTGCTCGTCAATGGCTGGAGACTGGATGGTGTGGTAAAAGTCTTTCATCGGTCAGGCTTCCTCAGATTAGTTGAAGTTGGGTTGCTGCGAGAAGTCGCTCTCTAGTATGTTGACGTCTCCACTCTTGTGGTACTGCACGCCATCGGCACCCTCAGCGGTGATGACGTAGTAGTAGACTCCACTCGGTACGGGCTTGCCACGACAGGAGCCATCCCAACCGCCATTGGGATCACTCCAGCTATAGATCAGTCCGCCCCAAGAGTCGTAGATGCGCCCTTCGAAAGAGATAAGCGACTGATGCACCACCTGAAAGAGGTCATTGACTCCTGGACTGCTAAAGGGCGTAAAGACGTTTGGCACCTCGAGCCTCGAGCTTTGTACCGTTACCACCACAGGCTGAGAGGTGGCTGTGCAACTAGCTGTGCGGTCGCTCACTGTGCCGTAGAGCGTGTAGGTGCCCATCTTGTCGAAGGTGTACTGAGCTTGGCGCCCGTTGAACTGCATCACCACGGGAGCGTCCTTAGAGATGCCAGCTCCCTCAGCAATGATGATCTGGTAAATGACCGCCGCAGGCTCATTAGCGACCAAGTCAATCTCCACCGTGGCGGGAGCCGAGAGACTGGAGGGAAGTTGCCCCACATTGGTTGCGGTCGAGTCTGCCGCCTGCGACTGACCTGCGCTAAGTAGCCGATAGCGAGCGTGCAGCTCTACACGACGAGCTTGTAGCACGGGGCTCTCTATGGGTAAGCCATACTGACTGGAGACGCCCTCGGTAAAGCGGTCGCCGATGATAGCAAAAGAGGTGTCCGTCAGCGGAGCGATCAGATGCCATGCGCCACCATTGGTCTCGGGGAGCTGCTCTTCCTTTTGCTCTGCGGTGAAGGTGTGAGTCTCCTCCTTGTAGACTAAGTCTTGGTAGCGCACTACTAAGCCACGATCCGCCTGCATGGAGGCACCCTGTAGCGTGTGATAGGATATGGGAGCAAGCGGACGAGAGAGGGCGAGCGTCACCTGCTGGCAAGGCTCCGCAGCATCGTAGTCCGCCGTCAGTGTGAGGTTACTCAGAGAGACACGGCTGTAGTCAAAGACCCAGTAGTAGGCCCGCGTCATCATGATCTGACTAGGCTGAGCGGTGAAGTACCCGCACTCCAGCTGCGCATTGGGTACGGTGACGGACGTGCCCGCATACTGCGCCGTAGCGACGGGCTGCGCCTCCTGTATCGAGGTGGTGTAGCTGTAGAGCTGCTCTCCCGTAGCTATGGGAAAGGTCAAGGTAACCGCACCACTCCCCTCTCCACTAGCGGGATGATAAGCCAAGAGCTGTACCTGCTGCCCCGTCGGGGTGTAGGGCTGGCTGAGTTTGCCCGGACTAGCTGTGACGCCCTGCGCCGAGAGTGTCGCGGCAGAGCTGACGAGTATGAGGAGTGATAGGATCAAGCTTCTAGTCTTCATGTGGCGTGCTACTATATATGGTGTCTCTAGAAATCAAGCTTCTTGCGTCCACAGATTGTCCTGTAGTTGCATTCATTGCAAATGTCCTGTACGGAGGTTTGGTAAAAGTGATTCTTAGGGTTTACTAGCTGGTTCAAGTATTCTAATACGATCTTTCTGATTACGTCTAGATCTTTGGGACTTTCAAAGTATATTGCCCCTTCGCTAGCCGGCACAGCGGGAGCCAACGAGTAGAGCGTAGGCTGCACCTCCTGGAGTCCGCCATTTACCTTCTGGATTCCACCCTTTACCTCCTGAGCATAGAGCAAGGCGTAGAGATAAGACTGTAGCATGTAACCGCCTAGCTTGTAGTTGTTTTTATGAAAGCGCCAGCTTGTTAGCGTATCGGAGTCTAGTTTCTTTAGTTTCTTAGGCTGCTTG
>URKO01000147.1 GCA_900548415.1 uncultured Porphyromonas sp. | reverse complement strand
CGTGACGTTGAGGAGTATCTCCTCGTCTCTAGTCCTGACGCAGTACTTACCTCTCTTGTAGACCATCTCCACAGGCAGGAGCAGTATCGGGGCATAGCGCGCCGTCTCGCTCCGCTCTGTCTCAAACCACCGGAGCGTGCCGATGGCCAGGTAGAGGGAGTTAGCGCCCGTCTCTTCGATAGAGCTGCGCGCCACCTTGTAAATGTTCTTAAGGATGTCATTGGTCTCAGCTTCTGTCTTGTAGGTGTGTAGCGTACAATGAGCTATATCATTGCGAATCAGTGCCTCGAGCTGCGGATAGAGCTTAGAGCGGACGATCTGCTCTGAAGAGTCAAAGGAGAACTCTACGTTGGGCTTACAAGCAACGGTGTACTCCTTACCATCCTGTAGATAGTCCTCGATGCTTGCCACATCAAAGGATATGAACTGTATACCTCTGCGACGTAGATTGGTATTGAGGAGCGAGTTGCGTAGAGAGAAGTCGAGCAACTTGCGCTCCCAGATGTCAAACTTCGTCAGCTCCTTCTTGCTATCCGCTATATGAGTCAGATCGTAGCGATCATGCTCTACGACATTGATAACACACTCCTCATGTGCTACGCCTGCGGAGGCAACGGCGTAGTTACCCTCAGCTAGAGCCTTCGAGGGCAGAGGACGTATGCCCTCGAGTCTACACCGCTTGACATCGATAAAGATGTCAAAGAGTGCGTGATCTGCTAGGTTGAGCTCTGCAATCTGGATCGCTTGCTCGAAAGAGGTCTGCTCGCTGGTCAGCTTCGTACACTCTAGCACCAGCATCTCGCTGATACCTTGCGAACACTTTTTCTCTATAAAAGAGGCGTCGTCAGAGACCCCTACGAGGGCGCAGTCATCCACAAGCCATACACCCAGATAGGCATGCCCTTTCTGTAGAATCACGACGCTATTCAGACCAATGCTCTCGAGTACGCTAGCCATCAGCAGTGTCAGTTCGATACAGTTGCCTATCTTGGTCGCTAAGACCTGATCAGGCATGGTGATGCGTTGCCCTATGACCTCATAGCTTGCAGGTATAGCGCGATAGACGATCCCCTCCTGATGAAGGGTCGCAAAGAGCGCAGCCACTTGTAGACGCACCTCGTTAGGATTGCCTGACTGATACTCAGTAAGTGCCGAGGAGCCTGTCATCTGCTTGAGTGTCGCGGCCACTTTGAGCGTTAGTGCCGTGATAGCGGGGTGATTTGGCGTGATGAAGGAGACCAGCGTCTGTGGCAAAATCACCGACCCCAGCCAGTGGTCATACGGCATCATCTCTAGCGAAAAAGTCTCCTGCCCCACACGCTCGCCCTGGCTTGTCACCGTAATCGTAAAGCTCGTGACTATGCGCTCCGTGAGCGCAGCCAACTTAGCACCATCAGGGACAATCTCAAAGGGCACTACACGTACCGTCTCGTCAGGACTAACCTGCAAGATCTCTGTACTCTCATACGGAGTCACATACTCACCCTCGCATAGCACCTGCACATCTTCCAGTGGGGCCTCAGAGGTATTGACGATGTCGACCGACTGGCAAATGGGGATCTTGTTGTGACACAAGGCATAGTTGACGACTTTCAGGTACTCGACATTGATCTTGACGCTCTTCATTTTCTCTCTACTATAATAATTTACTACCAGTCAAAGACGATGCTCTTCATCTCCTCGGGAGATTGGCGGAGGCTCTCGACAGTGCGGATGCCGAGCTGGAGATGCTGCTCGGCGAAGTGTGCCGTCACGTAGCTATCGCTCTCGTCGCTCTTGACGCCCTCGGGTGTCATCGGCATATCGCTCACCATCAGGAGAGCACCCGTCGGGATACGGTTCGCATAGCCCACGGTAAATAGCGTAGCCGTCTCCATATCGATGGCGTCCGCATGGGTCGTGCGGAGGTACTCCTTGAAGTGCTCGTCATGCTCCCAGAGCCGTCTATTCGTCGTGTAGACCGTCCCTGGTGCATAGGATATACCCGCCTCGAGGAGCGCATTGCTACAAGCTTTGAGCACATTAAAGGAAGGGAGCGACGGCACCTCACGAGGCATATAGTCGTCGCTCGTACCCTCGCCACGTATCGCCGCAATCGGGAGGACGTAGTCTCCCAGCGTCAGCTGCGACTTGAGCCCGCCACACTTACCGAGGAAAACCACTGCCCGGGGCTCAATGGCCGAGAGCAGATCCATGATCGTCGCCGCATTGGGACTCCCCATGCCAATGTGTATCATCGTCATCTCCGCATTGCCACAGTTTGGCATCGAGGCGCTCTCGCCTAGGATCGGCTCGCCGATCTTCTTGGCGAAAGCTTGCAGGTAGCTCGTGAAGTTGGTCAGGAGTATGTGTGGCGCAAACTCCGAGAGGCTCCGTGTGGTGTACCTCGTTAACCAATTGGTAGCAATCTCTTTCTTTGTTTTCATTGGTGGAAATGGTAACTTTGCACCGTCTAATAGCAGTAGTGCGAAGCAAAGTTAATGAAACCCCTCCACTTACCCTCCTACCCTGCCCTCATTGAGGAGCAGTCAGGGCGTTCGGTCATATACGACGTTTATCGTCAGAGTATGGTCGCTCTGACCCCTGAGGAGTGGGTGCGCCAGCACTTCCTGCACTATCTCACGGATCATCTAGGCTACCCGCGCCTCTCCATACAGGTGGAGAGCCTCGTCGCCAGCTCCATACGTCAAGACCGCTTTGACGCGATGATCTACGGTCCTGGCGGACGAGTCCTCGCTCTCATCGAGTGCAAGGCTCCCGAGGTGCCACTCTCACAGGAGACGGTCAACCAGATCTCGCGCTACAATGCGCACTACCACGCACCGCTCCTGATGATGACCAACGGGCTCACCCACCTCGTCCTGCAGATAGACTACGCCACCGCCACGGCAAAACCGCTCGCCGAGATACCCTCTTACCAGCGAGCCCTCGACATACTCCAAACCTCTAATCTCTAAAGTCTAATCTCTAACCTCTTATGTCCTACTTACTAGAAGCAGAGCATATCGTCAAGCGATACAAGAACCACCTCGCCCTCGACGATGTCTCCATACAAGTCCAGCCCAACAGCGTCTTCGGACTCCTCGGTCCCAACGGTGCTGGCAAGAGTACCCTCATCAAGATCATCAACAAAATCCTCCTAGCCGACAGCGGTACCGTACTGCTCAACGGCAAGGAGATGACCTACGAAGATATACGCCATATCGGCTACCTCCCCGAGGAGCGTGGACTCTATAAGAAGATGAAGGTCGGTGACCAAGCCATCTACCTGGCTCGTCTGCACGGACTATCCCGACAGGAGGCGCAGCAGGAGCTGAAGCGCTGGTTTGAGAAGTTTGACATCATGCCTTGGTGGCATCGTAAGGTCGAGGAGCTATCTAAGGGTATGCAGCAGAAGGTTCAGTTCATCTGCACCGTCATTCACCGTCCCAAGCTACTCATCTTCGACGAGCCCTTTAGCGGTTTCGACCCAGTCAATGCGGAGCTCCTCAAGCGTGAGATCCTAGAGCTACGGGACAACGGCTGTGCCGTCATCTTCTCCACGCACAACATGCAGTCTGTCGAGGAGATCTGTGACGACATCGCCCTCATCAACCAGAGCAAGGTGGTACTCCGTGGAGATGTGACCGAGGTCAAGCGAAGCCACTTCGATGGCGTCGCCTCGCTACTCATAGCCGGCGAGGGGTATCGCCCCAACTGGGTCGAGTCTCTGACCGAGCAACAGATCGAGCTACTCGAGATCAAGCGAGAGGGACACGATATGCGCGTCCGCCTCAAAGACCCGCAGCAGCGGGACGTACGCGCCCTAGCGGGACTAGTCCCCACCGACCTGCACCTCCTAGAGGTTGCACAGGAAATACCCTCCATGCAGGAGATATTTATCCGCACCACCACGGCTCAAGCTCAGCCCGCTACGACCACCCTTTAACCCAGACCCACTCTTATGAAAAAGAAATCACCCTCCAAGCTCTCCATACTCATCGAGCGAGAATACATGGTGCGTGTCAAGAAGAAGTCCTTCATCGTCACCACCCTCCTCGTCCCCATCCTCATTGCGGCTATCTTCTTTATCGTCATCTACGTCAGTATGAGTTCGCTCAGTGACGAGCGTGTCGCCGTCATTGACGAGACGGGACTCTATAGCGACGTGCTGGCCGACAACGAGTACTACACTTTCATCCCAAGCTCCGAACCGCTCGAGGCTTATACCGACAAGGCGAAGCTCGAGG
>URKO01000146.1 GCA_900548415.1 uncultured Porphyromonas sp. | reverse complement strand
CTATCGCTTGTTGCGGTAGTCCCCATTTCTGTCGTTTAGAAGGGGTGACTTTGATGTGAATTAACAGACAAGATGTGTCGTTAGGCTGTTTGGTCGGAAGAATATCTATATCTTTGCATTGCGAGGGGTGGATATAACCTATCCGCCTAGCAGAGCAAATGTTGAATACATTATAGAGATAGCAAATGCAACGAATACTACAAGTGATATGCTTGATGCTAGTAGCTCTCTACGGAGCTCAGGCACAGCAGATAGACAAAGCACGAGGGGCAGTCTATGAGGAGCAGACGGGTACGCCCATACCCGCTGTCGATGTTACCTGGACTGCTGAGGGAATCACCTCGCAGGTGCGAACCGACGCCTCGGGAGTTTATACGATATCTTATAGTGGCACGGGCCGGCTCACGGTCATCTTCAATAAGTCGGGCTACCGGGCTGAGGCGATCGAGCTGGAGTGGCCTAGTGAGGCTAACCGCCTGGAGCGCATCACGCTCACACCGACGCTCACGGCTGCTGATATGGCAGACCTCATGACGACGGACTTCGTGATGAGCGATGATGGCGTGACGGCTGGAGATATTTCTCCGCTGCTGACCGCTTCGAGAGACCCCTATACGAATAAGGCGGGCTTTCAGTTTAGCCCGATGCGCTTTAGGGTGCGCGGCTACGACTCATATTACCAGTCGCAGTACCTCAACGGTATGCAGATGAATAATATGAACAATGGCTACTCCTCTTACTCCCTATGGAATGGGCTGAACAATGTGACCCGTGTACAAAACAATGAGGATGGCTTGCAGCCGATCGACTACTCTTTTGGTAACATCGGCGGAACGATGAATATCCTGACGCGTGCCTCGGGCTATCGTCCTGGTACGACGCTTACCTTCTCAGGGAGTAACCGCACCTACAACTACCGCACGATGATAACGCACGCCACGGGTATGATGCCCGAGGGGTGGGCGATCACGGCGAGCGCTTCGCGTCGCTGGGGTAATCACTCTTATGTGCAGGGACAGTTTTACGATGCGTGGGGCTACTTCCTCTCGCTCGAGAAGCAGTTTACTCCGCAGCACTCTTTGGGCTTGGTGGTCCTAGCAGCTCCCACAGAGCGTGGTGTCGCATCGGGTACGACGCAGGAGGTGTATAACCTTGTCGGGTCGAACTACTTCAATCCGAACGTAGGCTTCCAGGGCGGCAAACTGCGCAATGCACGTGTCCGCTCTAATCATGAGCCGATCATACAGCTGCAGCACTACTGGCAGATCAATGAGAAGAACAAGCTGACCACGGGTGTAGGCTACCGCTTCGGCTGGAATGCTTACTCGGCACTCAACTGGGGCAATGGTCCTGATCCACGTCCTGACTACTATCGCAACCTGCCTAGCTACTACGGCTACATGAGCGAGACTCAAGATCCAGATATGGCAGCTTACTACGAGGAGCTTTGGCACTCGGACTGCAACATGCGCTACATTAACTGGGATCGCCTATACAATATAAATAGGAACAACTATCAAGTTCTTTTCGATGAAAAGGGCCGTCAGATCGCTGAGGGCAACCGAAGCATCTACGTTGTGGAGGATAGACGCTCAGACCAGCGTCAGTTTAACTTCGCCACCACCTGGAATGCGCTCATCAACAAGCACCTCCGCTTCGACCTAGGTGCTAACTACCGCCTGAACCGTACGGCAAACTTTAACGTCATCGCCGACCTCCTCGGCGGAGACTACTGGCTAGACATTGACAAGTACTCCGAGCGAGACTTTGCCCAGGATCCCTCTAAGTCTCAGGTAGACCTAGATCATCCCAACCGAGTGGTCGGGGTAGGGGACAAGTATGGTCACAACTACCTAGCGCACATACAGGAGGCTGAGCTATGGGGCAACCTTTGGGGGCAGTCTCGTCATGTGGACGGCTACTTAGCTTTTACCGCTGGCTGGACAGGTATGCACCGCGAGGGTTTGCAGCGTAGAGGACTTTTCCCAGATAACTCCTTCGGAGACTCGAAGCATCTGAACTTCCTCAACTATGGTGTCAAGGGAGGCATCACCTACAAGATCTCGGGACGTCACTACCTCGTAGCAAACGCCGCATGGACGCAGCGTGCACCCTACTTCTCCGACATTTTCGTGTCACCTCGTACGCGTAATCAGTATGTGACAGATCCTCGTCCTGAGCGCATTCTGTCGGGCGATGTGAGCTACGTGTTGCGCTCGCCTTTTGTCAAGGGGCGTATCACAGGCTTCTACACGCACTTCTACGACAAGACGAAGAATATGAGCTTCTACGATGACGGCTACAGGGCTTTCTCTAACTATGTCTTGACAAATATCGAGTCGACCCACATGGGTGTCGAGGCTGGTATGGAGTTCAAGATCACGCCAGCTCTGACTGCTATCGCTGTGGTAAGCTACGGACAGTATCGCTATGCCAACAACCCTAACTACGTTCAGACGGTCGACAATAGCCAGAAGCTCCTCGAGCAGGATCGTGTCTATTGGAAGGGCTTCCACGTATCGGGTACGCCTCAGACGGCAGCAAACCTGAGCGTCTCGTATCAGTTCCCCTTCTATATGTGGGCAGGACTTGATCTCAACTACTTCGGGCGTAGCTTCATCAGCTTGAACCCGATCCGTCGCACAGACAAGGCGCGTGCTAGTCTTGACTACGACTACGTTCGTCAGGAGGTCTTCCCCGGCGGCTTTACGCTCGATGCCAACGTGGGCTACTCGTGGCGCATCAAGTCGGGCGTCTACCTACGTCTCAACCTCTCGGCCTCTAACCTGCTCAACACGAAGACCCTCCGCAGCGGTGGTTACGAGCAGCTCCGTGTGCGCTACACCAAGGATGGCAAGATGATGAGACCTTTCGATAGTCGCTACTTCTATATGTACGGCACGACCTTCTTCTTCAACGCTGCACTACAATTCTAACCACCTTAAAACGGATGAATAGTATGACACATATATATAATAGACTCATCGTAGTGGTCGGCATGCTCGCCTTGCTGACGAGCTGTCAGTACAACAAGATTGACCCGCCACAGGAGCCAAAGCCACGCCCCCTCTGGGAGCGTACGATGACGATCCAAGAGCTCAAAGCACTCTACCAGTCGAAGCCTGTACAGGTCGTACCCGATGCGGTAATCGTCGGACAGGTTATCTCGGACGATAGCGAGGGCAACATCTACAAGTCTATCTACCTACAGGACGAGACAGGCGGCATCGAGTTCAAGGCTGGACTCGTCAACTCCAACCTCCTCTACAAGCGTGGCTCTAAGATAGCCATCCGCTGTCACGGGCTGACGCTCGGTAAGTATGGCGGTGTCGTCACGCTGGGCAAGAGCTCTACGGAGCCAAAGTACGAGAATGCCTACCTCCCCGAGCAGATGACTCCACGTCTGCTGCGTTGTGACAACATGCGTCAGCCACTCGTCTACCGCACGCTCACCATCCCGACCCTCTCGCCTGAGTATACCAATACGCTGATACGTCTTGAGGGCGTACAGTTCGTCGATAGCGAGCTAGGCCAGACTTATGCCGATGCGGACAATAAGACGAGCGTCCCCGCTATGGAGCGTCAGATCGAAGACCAGCAGGGCAACCGTGTCGTGCTACGCTCGAGTAGCTACGCGCTCTTTGCTGGCAGACAGATCCCCGAGGGTTCTGGCAATATCACCGCCATCCTCGGCTACTTCAATGGGAAGCCTCAGCTCCTCATTAGCCTAGAGAGTGACATTAACTTCACCAGCCCACGATTTCAGACGACTAAGTAACGGAGGCTCCACGGAGCTTCGCTCAAGAATTTAA
Source organism: uncultured Porphyromonas sp. (assembly GCA_900548415.1). Lineage (GTDB taxonomy): Bacteria > Bacteroidota > Bacteroidia > Bacteroidales > Porphyromonadaceae > Porphyromonas > Porphyromonas vaginalis. The sequence goes on along the minus strand of URKO01000146.1, from coordinate 439 downwards.
GAAACAGAGTTAGATCCAGATATGAAGACACTCAATAAACTTGCGACGAGACGACTACTCCTCGCTATCCTCACCATCGCTCCGCTGCTTGCTGTGACCAGCTGTAAGGATGAGATGGACTACTATGAGAAGCCCTACGTGACGCTCTCACCAAACTTCACCGACAATACGATCCCCTTCAAGCAGGATGGTGGTACGCAGCAGCTGACCATCGAGACCAATAGACGCTTTTCGATCACCTTCGGCGAGGGTGCCGAGTGGGTTTCGGCTACGCCTATGGAGGCGACCGAGGGAACGCACCAGATCACCATCACGGCTCTCCCCAACAGAAGCGAAGATGCTCGTGAGGCTCAGATGATCATCAAGACCTCTACGACGCAGCACGTCTACCTGATCATGCAGCTCGGCAGCACTGGCAAGGGTATCACCTACACCTCGC